>JBFEWT010000060.1:0-12296 GCA_041546225.1 Sulfurimonadaceae bacterium | reverse complement strand
TTTGAACCGTCTGAAAGTGATCTACCCGTATGAACGTTATGTGAACGAGCGCAAAGCGTCAGTGACAAGGATAGCCCTCTTCTACGCCCTGGTGGTGGCGTGCCTCTTTGTACTCTCCATCCTTTATGCTCTCTATGCGCTTCGTCCCATGCGTGACGCACTGGATCTGATGGAGACCTTTTTAAAAGATGTGATCCACGATCTCAACACCCCGGTTAGCGCAATTTTGCTCAATACGAAACTTCTGCAGAAGAAATACCGCGAGAATGCGCTTGAGCGAATAGCCCTGAGTGCCCAAACGATCGGATCGCTGTATGAAAATCTCGAGACGGCGATCCGGCAGGTACCGATGCACAAAGAAGAGGTAGACATGAAGGCGCTGGTCGAAGAGCGGGGCCGTTACTACGAGGCGCTTTTCCCCACGTTGAAATTTGTCTATACACTTGAGGATGAAAGTATCCACAGCAGCGAGGATGCCCTTAAACGGATACTGGACAACCTGATCTCGAATGCGTGCAAGTACAACAAGCCTAACGGAGAAGTCCATATACGCTGGCAAGAAGGCGTACTCTCAGTCCGTGATACGGGTATTGGCATCAAACATCCCCAGAAGGTGTTCGAGCGTTTTTACAAAGAGGGTGAGCGCGGACTGGGTATGGGGATGAACATTGTCAAAAAGCTCTGTGACACATTGGAGATCGCTATTGCCATAGAGAGCAGTGTAGGGGAAGGGAGTGAGATAACGCTGCGTTTTCAGCGCAGATAACACTTCGATAACACTCTTTGCATATGATACGTAAAATCAAAACAGAGGAAGACCCTATGAAAAAAGTAACAGCATTGGTAGTAACGGCTATGATTATGAGTGCAGGCGCATTTGCAGAAGAGACAACGCAGCCGCAATTGGTCCAGGAACAGACGATGACACAGGCGCAGAACCGTCATATGAACCAGAACGCTGACGGTCTCGACGAGATGATCAGCGAGATGAACGAAGCACCGGCGCAGGAGCGCTACCGTCACATGAACCAGATCAAAGAGAAGCTTCAGGCGATGAACGAAGAGCAGCGCGAAGAAGCACTCAAGTCTATGGAGCAGAAGATGGAACAGGTTAAAAAGCAGCAGCAGAGTGAAGCCGAAACGGCACAGGACGGCGAGGGCGAACAGTACCGTCACCAGCATAACATGCAGGCACAGCAGAAGCAGCAACAGCAGCAACAGCTTCAGCAGCAGCAGATGATGATGCAACAGCAGCAGATGCAGCGCCAGCAGATGATGCCGGGCAGATAAGCATTCATGAAAAAGTTTGCTATTATTGCGCTTGTCTGTTCAATGGCGGGCGGAGTTCTCTGTGCGCAGGAAACTGACAGCGACAGAGATGGTATTGTAGACAAACAGGATGTCTGCAAAATGACACCGGCCGGGGCGGAAGTCGACTGTTTCGGATGTGCACTGGACAGTGATATGGACGGCGTAATCAATCTGTATGACCGGTGTGCCGATACACCGTTCAGTGATTTTGTCGAAGAAGACGGCTGCAGTAAAAACAAGGAGTGATGTTGAAAAAATATGTTCTGATCGTATGTATGCTGATGCTGCCGTTTATGGCTTCAGCGCAGGAAGAGGGCCTCTTAAGTGCCAGTGCGGGAGTAAAATATGCGACCGGGAAGTACGGGACGGATTCTGATATCAACACCCTGACCCTGCCGGTAACGGTAGGCTATATACGCGGAGCATGGTCTCTTTCGGCAACACTCTCTTACATGCAGGTGCAAAGCGACGGGAATGTTACCGTCACTTCCGGAGGTGTCGTTACAAGTACTAAAAGCGGCGGCAAGTCCGGAAGCGGCACGTCCACAGTGAGCGGTATGGGCGATACACTTATAGAGGGAGGGTATACCCTTTTCCCTGCTGACCTTCTGATGGTCAAATTTGGCGGTATTGCAAAAATCGCTACGGCAGATGAGGCACAGGGACTTGGGACAGGCGAACATGACTATTCACTCCAGGTGTCGGTTTTTAAGACGCTTGATGCCCTCTCTGTGTCGGGCTACGCCGGTTATACGATGACCGGTGACAGCGATCTTGTGACCTATAACGATATTTTCTACGGCTCCGCAGGTATGTCATACCGGTTAAGCCGGCCTTTCTCTATCGGCGGAAGCCTCTATTATGCCGAAGCGATATCTGACGGGTTGGATCCGCTGCAGCACGTTTCGGTATTTTCGAACTGGTCGCTTTCATCTACGAACACAGTGGGATTGACCTATGCGCACGGACTGAGTGATGCGGCGGCCGATCACGCCGTAAACATCATCTTCAGCCGCTACTTCTAAGAGCGCACACGCGGCTTTGTTCGCGGGTCCGTTTTGCCCTCCTGACCTTTTTTGTTACAATACCTCAAAGAGAAGCTGAAAACGAAGGATCGACGTGCCCAGTATGCGTGAATTTCACACAATGCCGATAACATTGACCGGCAGTGACCCCGAAAAAAAACGCGAAGAGATCCGCAGTTACTTTCACAAGACGTATGACCTGTTCGAAGCACTTTTCGATGCATTCAGCGATGATGAGGTCTTCTACCTGCAGTCCGAACCTACCCGCCACCCGATGATCTTCTATTTTGGGCATACCGCCGCTTTTTTCATAAACAAACTGATACTGGGCAAGGTGATAAGCGAACGTATAAACGGCGCATACGAGTCGATGTTCGCCGTCGGCGTAGACGAGATGGTCTGGGACGATCTTGAAGGGTCGCACTATGAGTGGCCTTCCGTCAAGGATGCACGTGCCTACCGCGACGCCGTACGTACGCTTGTGGACGGTCTCATCACGACCCTGCCGCTAAGCCTGCCCATACGTCAGCAAGACCCGTTCTGGATAGTTCTTATGGGTATTGAGCATGAACGCATCCATATCGAGACCTCTTCGGTACTGCACCGTCAGCTGCCGATTGAAAAGGTAAGACAGGACAGCCGGTTTGAACGCTGCCGTGAATACGGCGAGGCACCGCAAAACGATCTTGTAGCGATAAAAGGCGGCCGGGTCGTGCTTGGCAAAAGCAAAGATCACCCTCTCTACGGCTGGGACAACGAGTACGGCCATGCCGAGCATGAAGTACACGCTTTTCACGCTTCGAAATACCTCGTGAGCAACGGCGAGTTCATGGCGTTCGTGCACGACGGCGGCTATAGTACTCCGGAGTTCTGGGATGAAGAGGGATTGAAGTTCCTGGAGATCCGCGGTGCGAAGCACCCGGTATTCTGGGTTCCGCAGACCGACGGTACGTACCGCTACCGTGCACTCAATGAAGAGATGCCGATGCCCCTGGACTGGCCGGTGGATGTCAATGCGCTCGAAGCACAGGCGTTCTGCCGCTGGAAGAGCCGCAAAGAAGAGCGAGCCTACCGTCTGCCGAGCGAAGCGGAGTGGTATCTGCTCTATGAGCGTGCCGGCATCAAAGATGTCCCCGGCTTTGATGACAACAGTGCGAACATCAACCTGCGCCACTATGCATCCTCCTGTCCGGTCGACCGCTTCGTTTTTGGTGATCTCTATGACGTGGTGGGGAATGTCTGGCAGTGGACGCAGAGCCATATGGACGGTTTTGAAGGGTTTGAACCGCATCCCGCTTACGACGACTTCTCCACGCCGACATTCGATACACGCCATAACCTTATTAAAGGCGGTTCGTGGATAAGTACGGGCAACGAGATCATGAAACATTCACGCTACGCCTTTAGAAGGCATTTTTACCAGCATGCGGGATTCCGCTATGTCACAGGCGAAGGAGCCCCCGTGGAAAAAGAACAGAACATCTATGAGAGCGACAGACTCATCTCGCAGTATTGCGAGTTTCAGTACGGTACGGAGCGCCACTTCGGTATCCGCAACTTTGCCGCGCACTGTGCAGAACTGGCCATAGCCTATGCAAAAGAGGGGCCCATGGGCCATGCGCTCGACCTCGGCTGTGCCACGGGACGTGCGAGCTTCGAGCTGGCAAGGATGTTTGACCATGTCACCGGCATCGATTTCTCGGCACGTTTCATTCAGGTGGGCGTAACGATGAAGGAGCAGGGACGTGTGCGCTACCTGCGTACCGAAGAGGGCGATATCGTCTCGCAGCAGGAACACACGCTCAAAGAGTTCGGCCTTGACGGCGAGTGCGGGCGTGTGGAGTTCTGGCAGGGCGACGCGTGCAACCTCAAGCCGCACTTCAAAGGGTACGACCTTGTGATGGCGACCAACCTTATAGACCGGCTTTACGACCCGCGCCTCTTCTTACAGAGTGTGCATGAACGCATCAACCCGCACGGCTTGCTTATCCTCACTTCGCCGTATACGTGGATGGAAGAGTACACCGAGAAGTCCAAATGGATAGGCGGTTATGTCGACAAAGAGGGTAACGAGGTGAGTACCCTGAAAGGGCTCAAAGAGGTGCTTGGCGCGCACTTCGAGCTGGTAGATACCCGTGACGTGGCTTTTGTCATCCGCGAGACGCCGAGGAAGTTTCAGCATACGGTCTCGCAGATGAGTGTGTGGAAGAAGCGGTAGGCAGATGCACTACGATTACAATCTTCCTGTAGACCGCAGCGGCACCAACGCCGAAAAGTATACCCTCCGCCAGAGTCTCTTCGGTACCGAGGACGTTTTGCCCATGTGGGTGGCAGACATGGACATCCCTACGCCGCCCTTTGTTGTGGCGGCGGTAAAAAAGCGCGCAGAACATCCTGTTTACGGTTACGAAGAGATGCCCGATTCCGCTTTTGAAGCACAGATGGCGTGGATGCAGCGCCGTCACGGTATCGCACTCAAGCGCGAGTGGATGCTCTTTTCACCGTCGGTCGTCGCGACCATCAACGTGGCCATTCAGGCCTTTACACAGCCCGGTGAGGGGGTCATCGTCCAGCCTCCGGTCTACCACCCCTTCTCCAGCAGCATCAGTAACAACGGCCGCCGCATCGTCAGCAATCCGCTGAAACGCGATGAAGCGGGGGAGTACCGTTTTGACTTTGACGACCTGCGCGCCAAGATAGACAAGAACACCAGACTGCTGCTGCTCTGTTCTCCGCATAATCCGGTGGGGCGGGTATGGCGCCGCGATGAACTTCAGGAACTTGCCGACATCTGCCTCGAACACGGCATAACCGTACTGGCGGACGAAATACACTCCGACCTTGTCTATGCACCGCATAAACATATCCCATTCGCCTCGCTCAGCGACGCGGTGCGCGATATTACGGCAACGGCCATCGGACCGGGAAAGAGCTTTAACCTCGCAGGCCTCTCTATCTCTACGGTCGTCATTGCCGGTGACGAGGCACGGGCGCGTTTTGAGTCGGTACATAAGAGTATCCATTTTGCACAGGGGACGATCTTCGGTCATACGGCATTTGAGGCGGCGTACCGCGAAGGGGATGCGTGGATGGATGGCCTGAAAGCGCATCTTCAGGGGAACTTTACATTGCTCGAAGCATTGGTGGCAGAGCACAGTGACAAATTCCGTTTCAGACGCCCGGAGGGGACCTACCTCACCTGGATCGACTGTTCCCAGCTGGGGCTTTCCAACCGCGCGCTGCGTCGTTTCTTCATTGAAGAAGCGAAGCTCGGGCTCAGTCCGGGTATATCGTTTGGGAAAGAAGGGGACGGTTATATGCGCCTGAATGCTGCGGTCGGGCGGCCGGTGATGCAGCATGCGATGGCGCGTCTTCACCATGCGTTGGCATATTCTTAAGGATCGAACGTGCAAGCGGCTGCATCGCTTCGGTAATGAGTTCGCCTCCGCTGAGGCTTGAAGTGATCTTTTTGGCGAGCGATTGCATGGCTGCTCCTCTGATTTTCTTTGTATAATATATCGGAAATTTTAGCTATAACTTTAGATGATCATGCTAATATTCCAGCATTATGAACAGACGTCGTTTTCTAGAACTTTCTTCACTCTCTTTGCTACTGGGCGGTTGCGGGTTTGAGTACTCGCCTTATCAGGTCACCCCTTCGCACACCGCGCTAAACGCGGTAAACATCAATGCCATCAAAGCGCTTGAGGGTGAACTGACCTACCCCTATTCGATTGCACTCATCGCTGATACCCATACCTATTTCGAGACCTATAAGAAAGTGGCGGATGCGATCCGTGCAGATAAACAGGAGTGCCGTTTCGCCTTTCACGCCGGAGATATGACCAATACGGGGCTTCAACAAGAGTATGACTGGAACTACGAGTTCAGCAGTGCCATGACGATCCCTGTCGTTACGCTCATAGGGAACCACGATGCGCTCTCCAATGGGGTCTTTATCTACAAGAGTATGTACGGTGCGCTCAATTTCACCTTTGAGGTCGCGGGGAACCACTATATCTGCTGGAACAACAACAACTGGGAGTTCGGGCCCGGTGCGCCGGACTGGGCGTGGCTGGAGAGTGCGCTTGATACGGCCTATCAGCAGGTGAGTACGGCTGGCGGACAGATCCATGTACTTAACCATATCCCCCACAACGACCCGGACCGTTACAGTGCCGCCGATGTGGAACGTTACCGCCAGCTTATGAGCAGCTACGGTGTCTCCTCTGCCCTTAACGGACACAAGCACGACCATGTCTACGAGAGTGTGGACGGTGTGGACTATGTCACTGTCGGAAGCGTGCAGCATCTCTCCTATCTCAAGCTCACCGTCACCGGGCCAAACCGCGAGGACTTTATTATCGAGAAGATCGATGTTTAGCAAGTTTCTTCTCGTATTCGTGTTGGCATTTGTGTCGGTATCGGCGGAAGAGAACCGGACCGAACCCGGCTTCAACCATCTTCCGATGGATTATATGAGCCTGCAGTATGCAGGCAATATAGGGATGATCTCGGTAGGCATCGGCAACCTCTTTTTCGACGGTCGTTATGCTTTCGAACTCTACTACGGGTACACGCCACGGCTGGTATCGGAGGTCGCTGTTTCAACGCTTGCGATGAAGCATAGCTATGTACCGGGAAGCTGGAGTATGTACGGGCATACAGTCGAACCGTATGCCGGCCTGGGGCTGATCTACAGCCTTAATCAGCGGTATGACCCCAACTGGCTCGATGAGATACCCGACAACTACTATTATCAGTATGCGTTTCAGCTGATCGGCTATGTTGGATTCAGTGTTATGCACCCCGTCACCGACCCGGCCTCATCCATCAAAAGCTTCGGAGCCTATGTGGAACTGGGGACGGTGGACTCCTACCTGATAAACTATTTCAGCGAGGGAAGCGCGCTGCAGCTTGAGGATGTCCTCAATACCGCCATCGGCGTAAGGATGACGTTTTGAAAGCGCTGCTGGTACTTTTAGTGTTCTTTGGCACGATACTTTCTGCGCAGGAGAGTGAAGCGGATTACCTGGGGGAGAGTTATAATGCCCGCTTTACCTATATTGATGAGTGCGTCTATCTCTTTGTCGAAACTGAACATGGACAGGGGACAGGACGAAGCCTCGGCTATGGGCACTGCGACCACTATACCGATGACAGTATGGACCTCTTTGAACGCTCCTACACCTTGTCGGGCGGCCTGAGTGCGTACAGTGTACACCTTTTCCGTGACGGCCTCTACCTTGGCGCACTAGTGGGACTGGAGTATGCCGAAGTGGATGCGGTCTTCAGCAGCAGCAGCGGACGGCGTTTCGCGATCAAGCCGATGTTGGTGCTGGGGTACCAGTGGCACTTCAAACGCGGCTTCCATCTCGCTTTTGGCGGCGGTGCACAGCTGCGGATCCCTGTCTGGTTTGAAGAGAAGATCGACCAGTCGGGAAGTCAGGTGACCAATGCCAAACTCCATAACAGCCTGATCGTGCCGGGTTACGACTTTAAACCGACACTCTTTGTCGGCTGGCGCTTTTGATCGTTTTTAATATTGCGCAAGCAAAAGGATGCTAATCTTCCGCTATGGTACATATTAATTGGGACGAATTCAAATATTTTAAACAGGGCCGTGCCAATACGGAGGGTCTGGATAATTTTCAACTCCTGCTGGAATTTATCAAAAGTTTTTACAACATCTCCAATGTCTACGATATTTTTGACATGTTACGCGATGATGAACTTTCGGCGATGATGCTCGAAAAGCGCGGTATCTCCGATCCGACGCACCTTGAAGACTTTATCTATCAACAGCGTCGTATATAAGCGCTGTCTCTTTCTCGCTTTCTACTCCAAAGATCACATGACTTTTGAAATCATAATGTAACATTGACGTCATGGACGCGTAATCTATACTCTGCCAAAACGCTTGCTCTCAAAACGGTTTTCAAAAAGAAAAAATAAGTTATCATTCCCTATCGCAATAAAGGGAAGACTATGCCACCATCAAAAAAAGCAGCACTGTTAGGCGCACTCTGTGCCGATGCGTATGCCCTTGGCGCGCACTGGGTCTATGACACAGAACAGATCGCTGCTGCGGGCCTTGATATGGATGGCTACAACGACCCCATAACGGCATACCACGGGGATAAAAAAGCGGGCGAGTTCACGCACTATGGCGATCAGACGGTCTGGCTGCTCGAATCCATAGCACTCGAGGGAGAGTTCGTCCTTGACGCCTTTTGCAAACGCTGGAAGGCATATATGCAAGAGTACAAAGGATATATAGACAGCGCCTCAAAAGCGACACTGGCAGCGATGAACGCGGGCCGCGACGCTCTGCACTGCGGGTCAGACTCCAGAGAGCTGAGTGTCGCCGGACGGATCGCACCGCTGCTTTTTTGCTGCAGCGACGATAAAGAGCGTCTGCTTAAAGATATTCAGCTTCACACGCGCCTTACCCACTGCTCACCCCTTGCAGAGGCGGCGGCACGCTATTTTGGCGAGGTCGCTTTCGCCCTGCTCGAAGGCGAGACGGTAGAGAACGCGCTTATACAGAGCATAGAGGACTACGACGATACATTCCGGCAGTGGGTCAAGGTGGGAATGCGCAGTACGCATTTCGATACGACAGAGGCGATAAAAAGTTTCGGACAGTCGTGCAGTGTCAATGCGGGCTTAAGCGGTGTGGTCCACCTGCTGTGCAAGTACAGCGACAACTATCTGCTGGCGATGCAGGAGAATGTGAAAGCCGGCGGTGATTCGGCGGCGCGCGGCATGGTCGCGGGAATGTTGCTCGGAGCGCATAACGGCGAGGAGTGCATACCCCCTGAATGGGTGCAAAAGCTTGCGCAGCATGATCATATCGTTACGTTGATGGAGATAATCGATGGCTGAAACCCTGAGCAGTATAGAACGTTTTCTTGCGGAGCATCATGTGCTGACCCTTGCGACTGCGTCTGAAAACGCGCCGCAGTGCTGCAATCTGTTCTATACCTATCTGCCCGATCGGCAGCTGTTCGTCGTCGCATCGGACGGGGGGACCGAGCATATGACAAACGTACGCACCAACAAGCGTGTCGCCGGGACGGTCGTACTGGAGACAAAGAGTGTCGGCAAGGTACAGGGGCTGCAGTTCAAAGGGGTGATGAACGCCGCCTCGCAAGAGGAGTCTTCTGCTTACCTTAGGGCATTCCCTTATGCACGGGCGATGAACCCGACGCTCTGGACGATAGTGTTGGAGCAGATGAAATTGACCGACAACCGGCTCGGATTCGGGAAAAAACTGACATGGACGAAGCCGCAGCGGCCTCAGGCGTAAGTCGATGAACTGCCCGGAGGAGGCGTGTTTTTGGGTGCGTAGTAGCTGCACTCGGCCCCGCTGCTCTGTTTGACCACGACAGAGGGGATCTGCTGTGATTTGAAACCGTAAGCGCGGCAGCCGTGCGGCTTGCTCTTCTCCCAAGTGACAAAATAGTGCTGACATCGCTGGCAGATAATCTGTTTCATGGGCAAATTGTAGTCTAAATGAAATTAGCCGGGATTAAAACTTTCGCGAAAAACGGCGAAGTGTGTTAAAATCGCGTCATGCAAGAGAACGGAAAAATACTTTTTTACAATGCCAATGAAGGCAAAGGGATCATCATAACCCAGTCACGGCAGAAGTTTGACTTCAGCGTGACCGAGTGGAACGATTTTGAGACACTGCCGCAGGTAGGCGCGGCGGTCTCTTTTGAACTCGACGGGCAAAACGCCGTCAATATCACCTCCGGTTCATCCGCCCCGCAGCAGAAAGCGCGGAAAGCACCGGCTTCGTCAAAGCCTTCCGTCATCGATCAGAAGGCTGTCTTCGAGAGGCCGAACTTTATCCGTCTGCAGATGGATGTAGACGATTCTATCAGAAACTATTTCAACGCTATCGAAGAGAGCATCCAGCAGCGTACCGGTTATCAGAGTGCGACGGGACGTCTTGACTTTTTGCGTATCCGCCGTTTTCTCTTTACGATGTTCAACAACCTCTGTGAACTTGATATGCACTTCATCACGCCGGAGATCCATGCGCTGTACGACGAACTGGTCGAGATGGGCAAGGTATATGACGACTATAAGATAAAAAACACCTATCCCGAGATAGCCTTTGACAAGGTCTTCTTGTCGTTTCAGAAAGATTATGTCGCTGTACGCCATGATGCGCAGACCGTCTTCAGCGAGCTTCAGCGGCTGCGTTCGAAAGAGGACATATTAAGCCGCAGAGTCGCAGAGAAAGAGGAGGTGCTTGACCGTACCCTGCGGACATCAACACAGTTTGAACGTCTGGACGAAGAGTTCAAGGACCTTAAAAAATATTATGTCGATACGGTCCATGAGATCGCCACGCTCGATGAGCAGTACAAACAGGACCTGCGCCTGATGAGTGATTTTGAGAAGCAGCACAGCGGGGAGTTCTTCGAACGCTTCGCCCCCGCTTCGAAAAAGTACCGTACCCAGATCCTGCATATCCTCGATGTACTGGCCTACCAGTTCGATACGCAGCTGTGGAAACAGGCGCAACGCTCCAAGGTCATCAGAAAGTTCTTTGAAGATTCGCGGATAGAGGGCGACTACTGTGCCAAGACCTACCTGCGCTATTATCTTAATACCCTCGACCCGGAGAAGATCTCCGTCGAGCAGCAGGCGCTTTTCGATCTTTATGAATATCTTGAATCCATGGACCATGACGCAGTCATGATACTGGTGCAGGATATCGACGATGCCTTGCGCATGAAGTACCTTTTCTCCCAGATGAAACTCTCCATTACGGTTGAAGCGTTCGTGGATGAGAACAAGGCGATCAAGTGGGCGAAAGAGAACAGCGCCAATATCATCATCATCGAAGACCAGCTCCAGAAAATGAGTGCGATGAAGTTTTTAAATGAGTATAAAAAAAGGGTATCATTGCAACTGAAAATACTCTACCTGAGCAATGAAAAAGAGCCCAATCTCAAGATCCCGGTGGATGCCGTATTGCCAAAAGGCTTCACCAATGCACAGATCAAAGACGTGATAGACGAATTTCTCAAGAAGGAGAATTAAATGGATAAAGTACTACAGATGCTGCAGCTGCAGCAGCAGCTCAACGATGCGACGAACGGCGAAGGCTGGGAAGAGGGCGTAACAAAGAACGGCAAGAGTATCAACTGGAAGCGCTGTATCTATATGGAGTGCGCCGAGATGATCGATTCGTTCGCGTGGAAGCACTGGAAAAGTATCAACCAGGAGCCTGACTGGGCAAACCTGCAGATAGAGGTCGTGGACGTATGGCACTTTGTGATGAGCGAAGCGCTGCGTGACCGTTCGGTCAACCTGCGCGGCTCCATCGACGAACTGGCCCTCAACATCTCACAGATGCCAAGCTACTATGCGCTCAATGCGGACGCGGAGCCCTATGCCCCGGTGGAAACGGTGATAGAGAAGGTCGAAGAGCTGATGTTCGACTCACTCAAGCGCGAAGAGTTCCATCTCGACCCGATCATGCACCACTTTTTCGACCTGACCAAGATGGCGGGCCTGAACCTCGCAACGCTCTACCGTCTCTACGTGGGCAAAAACATCCTCAACCAGTTCCGTCAGGACCATGGCTACAAAGAGGGAAGCTACATAAAAGTCTGGAACGGCGAAGAGGACAATGTCGTTATGAAGCGTATCTGGGAAGAGTACGGCGAACTTACGCCTGAAGCACTCTATAACGAGCTTGAGAAACACTACCCGGCGGGGTAGTTTTTTTACACTCTCTTTTACACAGCAATGCGTTAGATAACAAAAAAACTAGCGGTAAATCTCCGGATGTTCCGCTTTCCAGCGCCGATGCACCCAAAACCAGAACTTGGGTTCCTTTCGTATCTCGCCTTCAAGCCAATCCGCCATCTTCTGCGTAGCCTCAAGTACATCTTTCGCACTGTCACCGCTGTTTGCGACCTCTATGGGCTTGTA
>JBFEWT010000050.1:0-14040 GCA_041546225.1 Sulfurimonadaceae bacterium | reverse complement strand
TACCGCCGCTTACCGTCGCAGATGCTTTGCGGTAGGCATAGCTTCCGCCGTTGAGGCTTACTTCGCCTTTGATCTCTTCCGTAGGCTTTTTCGTTGTGATCTTAACGGCGCCGCTGAGCGTTCCGAAGTTTTCGACATCGTACGGTCCTTCGGTGATGTCGATGCTCTCGATGTTGTTGGTCAGGACATGCGACGTCGCAGGGTCCATACGGTTGGGACAGGCACCGTAGACTTTCGCATCATCGATAAGGATGTTGATGTTGTCTTTTTTCTGGCCGCGAAGGATGATGTCGTTGGCGATGCCGCTGCGGCGTACAAGGGAGACGCTCGGGACTTTTTTGGTCAGTGCTTCTGCAAGGTCGGCAGACTTGACCTCTTCGCCGCTGACGTCGCTGAGGGTCGTGCCTTCAACATTGAGCGGTGCCAGTTCGGCTTCGGCTGCGTGCAGCATGGCGGCACAGGCCAAGGAGAGATAGAGGAGAGGTTTCATAGAGATTCCCTTTGGAGTTTTTAGTATGACGATAGTAGAACAAAAGTGTTACAGGAGTGTTAAATGGGGTGGGTGTGACAGAATTTGATACAATTGCATCCATGAATGAACGTACAAAAAAAATAATTATGATTATTGTGGCAGCGCTGGCTTCGGGCTTATTCCTTTTTCAGGGATTCTCTCTGCTCTTTCAGGAGCAGGCTAAGCAGGAGCAGCGCTCTGACGGTAACTCGACAGCATTATCGCATTAAGCTCACGCTGTGAGATCTGAAGCTGGCCGAGGATAGAGTTGATATCGTGCAGGTTGTTCTTTTCGATGGCGATGGCGAGCTGAAGAAGCTGTCCGAGGTCACCGTTCTTTTTTGTCAAAGCATCGGCGATATTGCGCTCGATGCGGGTCTGCTTGAGCATGTGGGCGAAATCGTCGCCGTAGATGCTTTCGGCCAGTGAGAGCAGTCCCGTCAGGTAGGCGGCATGTTGGAAAGATGGACTGCGCTTGGTATGGCGTGCAAAATCTTCCATCAGGCAGGCGCGGTGGCGCGCTCTCTGGCTGAGCTCTTTGGCGAAACGTTCGCTTGGGGCATCTTCGTCATGGGCATAGATCATAAGCTCCAGCCAGTTGGCAAAACGGTCGCGGCCTATGACGATGAGCGCCTGCTCGGCGGAGGAGATCGTATCGTGGGAAAAGCCCTCGTGCAGGTGGATATAGTTTAGCAGGTTGATCAGCAGGTAGGGCGAGGAGTTTATCTTTTCGATCAGCTTATCCATGGAAGCATTGCTCTGCAGCAGGTGGATGAGGTCGAGCAGCAGGTTGCTTTGCGGTTCAATGCGCTTTTTCCTGACCACATCGGGTTTGGAGATATAGTAGCCCTGAAGGTAGTCGAACCCGATCGCCTTGGCGCGGTTGTAGTCTTCGGGCTCTTCGATCTTTTCGGCGATTTTTTTGAAAGAGTACTGCTCAAGGTCTTTAAAGACGGCCGAGAGGTTCTCAAACTCGTTAATATCGATCTTGACATAATCGACGATCTCCATAAGTGCCTGGAAGTTGCGCAGGAAATCGCTGTCTATATGGTAGTGGTTGAGTGCAAATCGGTACCCTTTTTTATGCAGCATCCCGATCCGCTGTACGAGTTCTGAGGAGATGACCGACTCTTCAAGAATCTCCAAAACGAAATGCGCAGGCGCAATAGAGTAGATAAGGTCATCCAGGAGGGTCTTGTCATCGACTTTGATGAACGCGGTGTGACCGGTTGTCAGCGTTTGCAGTCCGACATAGTTCAGGGCGTTGACAAGGACCCTCGCCGTCGCATGCAGGTTGTCTTTGACCTCTGCACTGTTTTGAATGTTTTCACGGTACAAGAGCTCATAGGCAAAGATATTGCCGTTCGTATCGTAAATAGGCTGTCTGGCGACATAGATTGAGTGTTCCATCCACATACCTCCCCGTTGGTTTATCAATTATACATAAAAATCACTGATAATGCACAGGTGAAATACCCTTTGGAAACTGCATGGTCACACAGTGGAGCGAACCGTGCTGGCGGATGAGTACCGAGCAGTCTACCGGGACGATTTCGCGGCCTGGGAAGCACGCTTTAAAAACGTTCAGTGCCGCCTGGTCGTTCGGGTCGTTGTAGACGGGAACCACTACGGCGCCGTTTATAATCAAAAAGTTCGCATAGGTCGCCGGCAGTCTTTCACCGTCATAATAGGCAGGCTCGCACATGGGAAGGGGCACAAGGCTGAAGGGGTTCCCTTCGCTGTCGCGAAACTGCTGAAGTTCGTGTTCCATCGAACGCAACGCTTCATAATGCTCGTCCGTCTCGTCCGCGCACTGCACATACATAATGCTCTTTTCGTCGATGAAACGTGCGAGGGTGTCGATGTGGCTGTCGGTATCGTCACCGGCAAGGTAGCCATGGTCGAGCCAGAGGATCTGTTGCAGACCGAACAGATCTGTAAGCAGTTTTTCGACATCGGCTTTGGAATGCGCGCTGTTGCGGTTGGGGTTGAGCAGGCATTCGGAGGTCGTCAGCAGCGTTCCCGCACCGTTGGATTCGATACCACCGCCTTCAAGGATGAAGTCGACCTGCTCAACGGCGCAATCGTAGTGCTTGCCGACAGATGCCGTCATGGCATCGTCACGGGCCGCATCGAACTTTCCGCCCCAGCCGGTAAAGGTGAAGTCAAGTACCGTGGGAACGGTGCCGTCGTAGACCGTGATGCCGCTGCAGTCGCGTGCCCAGGTGTCGTCACTCTGGTACGCTGCAAAGTAAAGATTGTCATACTCGTTGAAAAAACCTTTCACCCGCTGGACATCATCGCAGACAATGAGGCAGGGCTCATGTCTTCTGATCGCGTTGGCGATATTGACAAAGTTCTCACACGCTTCGTCAAGGTAAGGTGCCCAGTCGCTTTGCGCATGGGGAAAGATGATCTGAACAAAACTTTGTGCTTCAAATTCACCGGGAAGTCGACGCATTAAACTACCTTTGATATAATTTTGCATGGCAACTATAAGACTCAGCCGCTCGGCATTTTTTCATAATCTTGACATTATCGCACATCGCAGTGGAAGTGTCGATAAAATCGCAGTAGTTTTAAAAGACAATGCCTATGGGCACGGACTGAGAGAGATGGCAGCTTTGGCATCTGAGTATGGTATCCGCAGGGCGGTTGTGCGTACGTCCGAAGAAGCCGAAGCGATCGACGGCTATTTCGAATATATACTGGTACTCTCGGATATCCCCGCAGAAGCCTCCCCCACCGTCTGTTACACGGTTAATGCACTCGAACAGATCGCCCGTTTTCCATCAGGCACCAAAGTCGAGCTGAAAGTCGATACGGGAATGCACCGCAACGGCATCGCGGGTGATGAACTCGAAGCGGCGTTTTCGGCCGTGCGTAAAGCCGGGCTTAGCCTGGAAGGGGTGTTTACCCACTTCAGCAGCGCCGATACATCCGGTCCCGAGTGTGCTGAACAGGCGAAGGCGTTTGCATCCGTCAAAGCCGAAGCAAAAGCATTGGCTGTAAAGTATGGCGTCGATCCTCTGCACTTTCACAGCGCCAATTCGGCCGGGACGTTCAGAGCGCTCTGCGATGATGAGGATATGGTCCGTGTCGGTATCGCGGCGTACGGCTGTCTTGTGATGGAGAGTACGCTGGAGCAGCCCGCACTCAGACCGGTACTCTCGCTCTGGGCCGACAAGATCGCGACGCGCAGCCTTAAAAAAGGTGAACGCATAGGGTATAACGGCACTTATGAGGCCTCTGATGAGATGGTCGTGAGCAGTTACGACGTGGGGTATGCCGACGGCTTGCTGCGAAGCGCTTCAAACCGCTACACGACGCCGACAGGCAAAAAGCTCCTCGGACGCGTCTCCATGGACAACACCTCTTTTACGGGAAGCGAAGCAGAGCTGCTTATCTTTGAAAATGCAAACGACTATGCAGATGCTGCCGGGAGCATCGGTTATGAAGTGCTCGTGGGGATGCGCCCGCACATGAAACGCATCGTGGGCGATTAGCGAAGAACGCGCCGCGACTGCCAGTAGTGTTTTTTCCAGTAGCGGTCGTTCACCGAAGAGATCGTTACGCCGATCTTGGAAGAGGAGTGCATGAAACGCCCCTTCTCCAGGTAGATACCGACATGGCGGATCTTCGGCCCGGTTTTAAAAAAGAGCAGGTCTCCTGCTTTGAGTTGGGACATTTCGATCTCACGTCCACTCTTTACCTGCCCTCTGGTATCACGCGGAAGGGTCACTCCAAACTGCTGCTTGAACGTCAGGTAGATCAGCCCCGAACAGTCCACTCCCGATTTGGAGAGACCGCCGTTTCGGTTCGGTGTGCCGCGCCACTGCTCATACTGTGTGTAGAGTTTGTTAAGGGTAGGTTTCGTGCTTTGCTGCTTTTGCTGCTGCGGGGCAGGAGCGTGCGAAGAACAGCCGCTTAACAGCAGAAGTGTCACGAAGATACCTGCATAGGCTATACGCATACTCTTACCCCGTGACCTTGATGATCGCTTCAGCGAAGAGGACACCGTCTATGCCCGCTTCCGCCATTACCTCGATCTCGTCCTCATCATCGATACGGCAGAGTATCTTCGCATCGAAAAGGTAGTTCTCCGCACACTTCTGGGCTTCGCTGGCGAGTTCGTTCTCAACGATGATGAACTTTGCACCCAGGTTTTCAGCGTAGACGACCTCGCGCAGTGTCGCAGCTTCGAGGGCGAACTCAAGGCCGTTTTGCGTCATATGGGAGATGATGTCAAGGTTCTCCTCTGAAAACGGGAGATAGAGCAGGCTGCCTCCGGGGGTACGGGTGATCGCAGCGGTATCGTCAATATGGTAAAAACGCGGTGATGCAATAAATCGGTGGCCGAAAATCAACATGTACTCTCCTTATTTTTCAAGGCACTCTTGGGAGCAGTAGTAGCGTCCCTCTTTGATGAGCGCATCATCGAGTGTGATATAGGTGCCGCATGCCGCGCACTCTACCGTCTCCTCATCCTTGTCGCTTTTTCCCCCGGATGCAGGTTCCTTGGTCTCAACGCTTTTGCTCTTGAAAAAGAAGAAGTAGACGGCGGCGATGACACCGATGATGAGTAAAAGTTTTAATAGCACGTGTTTTACCTTTATTTTTCGATTAGCAGATAGTGACGTTTGTCTGTCTGGATGATTTTGAAGTTCAATGCACTCTCTGCGGATGCATCTACCTCGTCATAGACCTTTTCGCCCTTGTAAAAGAGAAGCAGTGTCCCCTTGGGGGCGTAAGGTTCGCTGAGGTTCAGCAGCATCTGCGTGTCGGTCACCGCCCGGGAGGTGACGAGGTCGAAATGCTGCGGCGGCAGCTCTTCGACGCGGCAGCTCTGAACTTTGACGTTTTTAAGCCCCAGTGTCGCGACGATGAACTGCAGAAAGCTCGAACGTTTCTTCAGCGGCTCCACAAGGGTAAAGTGCGTCTGCGGAAGCGCCATTGCCAGGATGAGCCCCGGAAACCCCGCGCCTGTACCGATGTCCATGGCGCTCTTTACCTCCGGCAGGAAACCGACCGGGTAGACCGCATCGTAGATGAATTCATCGGCTTCGTCGTTGCTCTTGACCCCCGTGAGGTTGTGTACCTTGTTCCACTGGAAAAGATGCTTTTTGTATTGTGCCACCTGATCGAAAAAGGTGTCACTGAGTACAATTTTATCGCGAAGAAGCGCCGCTTTGATGTCCATACGATACCTCTGTTTTTTTGGTATTATATCCAAATGGAACACGCTTATGTCAGTATAGCCGAGATAGAGCGGCTCAATTTTTCCAGTTGCGAGGGGTGTCAGCACTCTTGCTGCAGCGGTACACGCTTTCCCTTCGCACCGCTGATCCTGGAGGATTTTGAAGAGGTGTATCGCCACTTTCCCATCGTTTTTGCAAATATGCTCGACGAATGGCGGGCGCTGATCCTTTTTTCTGACGTCAACGGCGTATGCCGCTATCACAAAGAGGGCGTCTGCTCGATCTATGAAGAGCGCCCTCCCGCATGCCGCCTCTACCCGGTGAGCCCTTTTTACGAAGATATCGTCATCGATACCTCCTGTCACGCCGTCACTGCGGAAACGGGCACTTTCCTTGCATCCAAAGGCGAGATCAACGATGATTTTTACCATAAACGGCTCGAAGGTTTTGAACCAAAACGCCGCGCGACGCAGCATTACCTGCAGCAGCTCGATGATGCATTTGAGGCGGTCTCTGCCATCGGCGGTATAACAGTGTATCGATATGTGGGAAGCGTGGATGATGTATTTATGCGGATGCACAGGGAGTCGTGCAGGATGTTTGGTGACGTGATCGCCTAGATCAGGTGCCCCATCTGCTCTTTTTTGACCTTCAGGTACTCTTCGCTGTGTGCATTGGGGTCGATGACGATCGGCAGACGCTCGACGATCTCGATATCTTCGAGCGCGTTGATCTTGGTAGGGTTGTTCGTAAGCAGCCTGATCTTGTGGATGTCGAAATGGTGCAGCATCGTCGTGACGATCTCATAGGTGCGTTCATCCGCTTCGAAACCGAGCTGATGGTTGGCGGCGATGGTGTCGAAACCTTTGTCTTGAAGGGCGTAGGCGTTGATCTTGTTCAACAAGCCGATATTGCGTCCTTCCTGGCGAAGATAAAGTACCATTCCCCCGTTCTTCTCTATGCACTGCAGGGCATACTCAAGCTGGTCACGGCAATCGCATTTGAGCGAGCCAATGGCGTCGCCGGTAAGGCACTCGGAGTGGATGCGGACGATAGGGGTCTCCCCCAGCGGTTCTTTGTAGATGACGAGGTGCTCTTTGTGCCCCTCTTTGAAGGCTTTGACCTTGAAATCACCGAAACGCGACGGTAGATTTGCAACATCAGAAATAGTAATATTCATTAGGCTTCTGCTTATTTTTAAACTAAGTATAGATAGAATAACATTTTCCGAGATTATATCAAAATTCATACAAACCTAATAGATTAAAAGGCCAAACCATGTTCCAACGTTACCGCAGACTACGACTGAATACACATCTTCGATCACTTGTGCGAGAAACCAGCGTCAGCGTCAACGATTTTATCTATCCGCTCTTTGTCCGCCCGGGCGAAGGGATCAAAAACGAGGTCGCTTCCATGCCGGGCGTCTACCAGATGAGCCTTGACGAGATACTCAAAGAGTGCGAACTGCTGAAATCGCTGGGTATCTACTCGATTATCCTCTTCGGTATCCCGGAGACAAAAGACTCCGTGGGTTCGGATGCATTGTGTGATCACGGTATCATCGCTACGGCGGTACGTGCGATAAAGCACGCCCACCCGGATATGTTCGTCGTGACGGACCTCTGCTTCTGCGAATTTACCGACCACGGACACTGCGGCATCATCGACCATGTCCACCATACGGTCGATAACGATGCGACGTTGAAGATATCTGCGCAGCAGGCGATCGTCCATGCGAAAGCCGGCGCGGATATGATCGCACCTTCGGGCATGATGGACGGCATCATCGCGACCCTTCGCGGTGCGCTTGATGAGGGCGGCTATGAGAACCTTCCGGTTATGAGCTACTCGACCAAGTTCGCCAGCGGCTATTACGGTCCGTTCCGTGACGTCGCGGAGTCAGAGCCTTCATTCGGCGACCGCGGCAGTTACCAGATGGATCCGGCCAACCGCCGCGAAGCGCTCAGCGAGAGCCTTGCGGATGAAGCACAGGGTGCGGATATCCTGATGGTCAAACCGGCATTGGCATACCTCGATATCCTGCGCGATATCAAAGAAGCGTCGCGCCTGCCGCTGGCCGCCTATAATGTAAGCGGCGAATATGCCATGCTGAAACATGCGGGAGCAGCAGGTCTTATCGATTATGATCGCGTGATGATGGAGACGATGGTCGGCTTCAAACGTGCCGGTGCGGATATCATCATCAGCTACCATGCCAAAGAGGTAGCGAAACTTTTAGGCTAAGTTGCGAATAAATTGCTATAATAACTGCACTATGAATTTTTTACCGGATTTGAAAGGTAATCGTTGAGACATTTTCTTACACTGAAAGACTATTCCAAAGAGGAGATCCTTGCGATCATCGATTTGGGACTGCAGATAAAAAAAGAGCTGAAAAGCGGCACGGTAAAACCCTACATGCCGAACAAGACGCTCGCCATGATCTTTGAAAAAAGCTCGACGCGTACCCGCGTCAGTTTCGAGACGGGCATTTTCCAGCTGGGCGGGCACGGACTCTTCCTCTCCAACCGCGATATCCATCTCGGACGCGGCGAACCTGTTAAGGATACCGCGCGTGTCATCTCTTCCATGTGTGACATGGTAATGATCCGCACGTTTGAACACAGTATGCTTGAAGAGTTCGCATCATACTCAAAAGTTCCGGTCATCAACGGGTTGACGGACTCTTACCACCCGGTACAGCTGCTGGCGGACTATATGACGATGATCGAGCACTCTCATGCTAAGAACCCGGTGGTCGCATATGTCGGTGATGGCAACAACATGACGCACTCGTGGCTGATGCTGGCGGGCAAACTCGGGTTTGAACTGCGAATCGCGACACCCAAGGGGTATGAAGTCGATGCACAGGTGCTCGAAGACGCGTATGCCCTTGCGAAAGAGAGCGGCGCGAAGATCATCGTGACCAACGACCCTAAAGAAGCGGTCAAGGGTTCGACGGTCATCACGACCGACACCTGGGCGTCCATGGGTCAAGAAGATGAAAAAGAGGAGCGCATCCGCAACTTTGCAGGCTATATCGTCGATGATGCGATGATGTCTTTGGCCGCACAGGATGCGATCTTCCTTCACTGCCTTCCGGCATACCGCGGGCAGGAAGTAAGCGAGAGTGTACTCGAAGGCGCGCAAAGCGTCGTCTTCGACGAAGCAGAGAACCGTTTACATGCACAAAAAGGGCTGATGGTCTGGCTCGATCAACATCGTTAAAAAGGGGTATAGATGATGCGTATAGGATTGGTAATGGCACTGTTGGTGTCGGCACTGTTTGGTGCCGTGGCACCGAAACTTTCAGAAAAGTATGAAGATTCCAGAAAATGTAAACCGTGTCATGCCGACCGAGTGGCGGAGTGGGAAAACTCATGGCATGCGAATTCACACTACGGCAGTGACGAGTACCTGAGAAAATCGATTGATTATGTCAGCCGTAAAAGCCACCGTTCCGTTAACAGCGTCAAGGTACAGTGTGCCGTTTGTCACAACCCGCGCATCGCTATTACAGAGACAAGTACCGACTACGAGATCATTGCCGCGATGAATATGGATGAAAAGTCCAACGTTACCAAAGCACTGAATAACTCTACGCTGAGTGAGGGCATCAACTGTCTGGTCTGCCATAATATCAACAAGATCAACGATCACCTTGACGAGAAAGAGCGCGGGGTACACCGTGTCGAATGGAACAAGGTCGGTACGATGAGCGGTCCGCTGAATGACGCCGTCTCGCCTTACCATAACACGCAGGAGCGTGACTTCTTTTCAAACAACCCGAACAAACTCTGTTTTGTCTGCCATGCGAACGACCGTTCAACAGGCGGTCTTCTCATCACCGATATGAAGAGCGAGTTCGGAAAAAGCAAAGAGAAGTGTGTCGAGTGTCATATGAGTCCGAAAAAAGAGGGCGTTGCCAGTAACTATCCTATTGATAACGGCAAACCGAAACAGCGTATGATCCGTGAGCATAATTTTGCCGGCGGCCATGTCGAGAGCATGTGGGCCGGTGCACTGCGCGTCAGCTTGAAACGCCAGGGAGAGACACTCCTGGTGACACTGACCAATGACCAGCCCCATAATCTTCCTTCGGGCTTCGGTGCCCGCGAGCTGATCGTTGAAGTGGATTATACGAAGGGGACCGATGCCTTGAAAAGCCAGGTAATGTCACTGACACAGCACTATACCGACAAGCGCGGGAGAGCGACCATCCCTCACCTTGCGAAAAATGTGAGTGAAGATATGTCGGTCCCGGCTCACGGGAGCAAGACCGTGAAGTTCAACATCACGCCGGGTACGGAGAAGGTATGGGTGAATGTCTACTATCGTCTGGTTAACGACGAGGTGCGTGAACTGCTCAAACTCGAAGAGCCTATCTGGTCGAAAAAGATGCTGATCAACTCTGCAACAACGTCACTCTAGCTTCTATGCGGTCATCCGACCGCACCCTTTTCACTCTAAAATTCTTTAATTAATAGCTGATTCCCGTAGCACTGCGTACTTTTTCGATGGTCTCTGAAGCTGCCTGGCGCGCTTTGGAAGCACCCATGGCCAGGATCTCTCTGACTTCATCGTGATGCGCGGCATAATATTCGCGTTTTTCGCGGTAGGGACGGTAGTACTCCCAGATCACTTCCGCGAGGTAGAGTTTAAAGTGGCCGTGCCCTTCGCCGCCGCGTTTGTAGCGCTCCTGGAGTGCGATCTTCTCGTTCTCGTCTAGGAAAAGCTTTGCAATGTTGTAAACGTTGCACCCTTCATACTCTTTGGGCTCTTCCATCGGTACGGTGTCGGTGATGATCTTCTTGATCACTTTTTGCTGCTTCTTCTCTTCGCCGAAGATATTAACGGTATTGCCGTAGCTTTTTGACATCTTCTGACCGTCTATGCCCGGTACCGTGGCAACGTTCTCATCGACCCTGTATTCTGGAAGTTTGAAGATGTCGCCGTATTCGTTGTTGAACTTGATGGCAATATCGCGCGCTATCTCAACATGCTGTATCTGGTCTTTCCCGACCGGGACGACTTCTGACTGGAAAAGCAGGATATCCGCGGCCATAAGTACCGGATAGGAGAAGAGCGAGTGGTTTGCCGCAATGCCCTTGGCCGTCTTGTCTTTATAGCTGTGTGCACGCTCAAGCAGACCCATCGGGGTGAACGAAGAGAGCACCCAGTAGAGTTCAAGGACCTCTTTGACATCGGACTGTACCCAGAAGGTACTGCGTTCGGGGTCCATACCGAGGCTGAGAAAGTCGATGGCCGCTTCCATGGTAAGGTGGCTGAGGCGCTGGCCGTCGCTGACGGTTGTCATAGCATGATAGTTGGCAAGAAATGCGAACACTTCGTTGTCCTTCTGTGATTCAATCATCGGGCGGATGGATCCGAAGTAGTTTCCTATGTGCAGATCACCCGATGTCTGAATCCCGGTTAAAACTCTCATAACTGTCCTTGCTCATGCGTGTGTAATTAATGTGGAATTATAGCAAAAAGCGCGGAAAAAACCACGAAGAGAGGGCGTCGGGCGTATTTGCTCAAAATTGCTTCAGAATAGTTGTGTTATATTCATAAAAACGTATAAAGGATTTACAATGAATGTACAGATTCGCACAAAAGATATTACACTGAACGAGAACCTGAGAGGGCACATAGAAGCTGCTATTGAGCAATTTTCGAAATATCATATGGATATTACAACGGTAAACGTCAGTCTTGCAAAAGAGAAAAAAGGTGTAAGTGTCGAATTTGACATGCATATCGCTCACAACACGCCGGTCGTCATCACTCAGGGTGATGACAACCTGGATGCGGCGATCGACCTGGCGATCGAACGTGCCAACAAAGCGTTGCGCCGCCTGCACGATAAAGTGAAATCACACCGTGTCACTTCTATTAAAGACATCGAGGTCGCTGAAGCGGAATGAGCCGTCTGAAAGTTGTTTGCCCCCATTGCGGCGGGGTGAATGCCATACCTCTTAAAGAGTCTTATGCAAAAGCCCTCTGCGGCCAGTGCAAAGGCTCACTCCTCGTTACAGATCCCATTGCTTTTGATTCTGCCACATTTGATAACAACATTGCCAACAGTGATATCGTCGTCATTGTCGATTTTTGGGCTCCCTGGTGCGGCCCTTGCAAGATGATGGCCCCTGCATTTAAAGAAGCGGCTGCCGCTTTTGCACTGAAAGCCCGTTTCGCCAAGGTCAATACCGAAGAACAGCAGGCGCTTGCCGCACGTTTTTCGATCCGCTCGATCCCCACCATCATCGCGTTTAAAGGCAACCGCGAAATAGACCGTGTCTCGGGAGCGCTGAGTGTGCAGCAGCTCAATGAATGGGTACGCCGATTTCTCTGATATAATTTCATCAAAATTTACTAACAGGTTTCGGTCAATAATGCTACGTCTATGCTTGATTTTTCTTTTTACGGTACAAATAGCTTCGGCTGAGGGATATTCGCTGCGTGCAGCGTGGGGAATGGCGTCAAAAAATGATTTCGGTCAGATCCTCAGCGGTCAGTCGGCCGTCGATGAGACGGGTGCATCTGTCGTCGGTATGGATGCCGGATGGCTCTGGGTCAAAGGGTTGTATGATCTGCCTTTCGATATCTACCTTAAAGGCGGGTTCTACCGTTTCCTTGAAAAGGGCAGCTATACGGCCAACGGGAAGACCTATGTGCAGAAGAACGATTTTTATGAAGCGGTCTTCTATATAAAAGGGTACTGGAACTTTGATTTCCTCGATAACCGTGTCCGTCTGGGTGCCGCCGAAGGTGTCTCTTACGCCTGGGGCATACCCATTGTAGAACGCATCGAAGCCGATGAGAACGATGACTATAACTCGAATGTGCTTAACTACCTCGAAGTGAGCCTCGATATCGACGTAGGACGTCTTGTCAATGTGGAAGCACTGCATGATACCTATCTCGGGTATGCTTTGAAACACCGTTCAGGTGTCTATGGCCTTATCAACAGTGTAAGCCGCGGCGGATCGAACTACAATATGGTCACGATCGAAAAAAACTTCTAAGGATTAACTATGTACGAATGGGTCTTATGGTTTCACATTATCTCTATGGTCTCGTGGTTCGCGGTACTGTTCTATATGCCGCGTCTTTTTGTCTATCATGCCGAGCATGCCGATAACCAGGGCTTTGTCGACGTCGTAAAGATCATGGAGTACAAGATATTCCAGTATATCGGTGTACCGGCTTTCTGGGCGACACTTTTCTCGGGTGTCGGTCTTATCTACCTCTATCCGACAAACATCTTTACGACCGGCGGATGGTTCCATGCAAAACTGCTCTTTGTCGTTTTGCTGACTGTCTATTTCTTTACACTCGGCCGCTACCGCAAGCAGCTTGAAAACGATACGTGCGAAAAGAGCGGAAAGTTCTTCCGTGCGTACAATGAAGTACCGACACTGCTGCTGCTGGTCATTGTCGCTATGGTGATCGTCAAACCTTTCTAAACACTTCCGTGCTGCATGAATCCATGCCGCACTTCCTTCTTTTTTATACGTTCATACACTTTTTTGTTGATGACGGGAAATCCGGATACGATTTTTGCCGATAGTTGTCAGGTGAAAGCAGTTGAAAAAGCGTGTAATTAAGCAGGGCAGTGCAGAGAGAAGGCAATAGCCTTCCGGGCAAAAGAGCAGAGGTGCTTACTCTGCGGGAAGGTGTGCAGTGGCGTCTTTAGCGTCCCATCCGTGCTCATCCATGATCTTTTTGGCATCTTCGCTGCCGTTAAGATAGGCATTAAGGACAATCTCTTTGAATTCCGCTTCGCTCATATCTTTCGCTTCACCCTGGATGTACATGTCAGCCAGTTCATACTGCGCTTCGGCACAGCTCTGCTCGGCAGATTTGTTCAGGTAAAACTTTGCCATTTTCAGATCTTTTTTTGTTCCGTGGCCTTTGCGGTACATATCACCGACGATCTGCTGTGCTTTAGGGTACCCCTGGTCAGCTACAAGCTTGTACCAGTGAAAAGCTTCTTCATAGTCCTGAGCTGTGCCGAGACCTTCGTAGTAGATACGGCCAAGGTAGAGCTGTGACTTCGTATCGTCATCCTCAGCCGCTTCGGTAAACCAGTAAAGCGCTTTCTCATAGTCTACCGGTACGCCGCGTCCGTCAAAGTACATGTAGGCAAGGTTGTATTCGGCTTTTGTGTGCCCCTGCTTCGCTGCTTTGGTAAACCAGTGGATCGCCCTTTCATAGTTGCGCTCTGTGACCATACCCTGATAGTATAGCCCGCCCAGTGCAAACTGTGAATTCGCTTCGCCGTTTTCAGCTTTGATCATGGCAGAAGAGAAGGCCCGGTCTTTC
>JBFEWT010000136.1:0-5022 GCA_041546225.1 Sulfurimonadaceae bacterium | reverse complement strand
GAGTACGCCTAACGATTTTGCCTATATGCTCAATTGGTATAAACAGCACTACGATGTGCAGAGCCTTCTGCTGATCATTGACGGCGTGGACGAGATCCCCGCAGGCGAGGAGAAAAGTATCTTTGATATCCTGCCCGATACAAAACTCCTGGATGAAGGTGTCCATATTCTGGTGACGGCCCGGACCGACGAAGAGATAACGCACTACACCAAAAGCCATATCGCCGCTCTCGATTTTGTCGACACGAAGGTGCTCTATAAAGATTCGGATGAAAACCTTTCACTTTTAAAAGAGTATATTAACTCCTCCAGGATCGCCCTCAGCGATGAACAGGTGCAGATGCTGATAGAAAAGTCCGACTACCGTATACTCTATCTCACTATGCTCAAAGAGATCATTCTCTCTACGAACATCGACATCGATACGCTCCCCTCCAGCGAAGAGATTATTGATTACTATCTTGAAAACATCAAAGCGAAATACGGCGAAAAGTATTTCACCGGCATCTTCAGGCTCCTGATCGTTCTGGCCAGCGAATTCGAAGAACTCTCCCTGGAAGAGGTTGCCCTTTTGAATAACGATGCAACGGTGAGCTTGAAACTGCTCGCAAACCTTTTCGATCTGAGAGGTTTTTTGAAGATCACCCGAAATGAACAAGGGAATCTCTTCTCTTTGAACCATATTTCGCTCGTGATCTACTTCAACGAGCGTTACCGTGAAGAGATCAGGGAGTATTTATATGAAGCGTATCAGGACCTTGAGCAGTTCAGCCCGATCGATAAGGCCGATATCTACAAGCTGGCGTATCTCGAAGCGTATGAGAAAAAATACCGCATGGAACTGTTCCCAAAAGTCTCAAGCCGAACGCTGTTGCCTTTTCTTCTTGCGCTGGATACGGATAAGCATCATCGGGTCGCAAATATCGCTGCACTGCTGCTGACGCTGTACGTGCAGGAGGGGTGTATCGAAAGTGCGCTCAAAGGCCTCGCGCAGCTGCCAAAAGAGGTAGTGGAAAAGGGGATCGGGCGAAAGATTTCCGACCCTGACTTCGTGCACTTTATCAAAGCGAATGTAGCGGGCATCATCGAAGCGTATGTACCGTCACACTATGATGTTGTGAGACTCCTGTATGTCTATCTGTACAAATACGACGACAAGAACACTGCTTTTGAACTGCTTGATCTTCTTCTGCGAGAGGATGAGAAGTTTGAAGATATCCTAAACTACATCTCCATGTGCAAAGGGGATTCAAAACTGCCTGAAGCGCAGCGTACAGTGGAAAAGTATCTTGAAGAGAATCACTTCAATCCGCTTCAGCGGGCCTATTTTTACTACATCGTAGGGCGCATGTATGTAGACCACGTCAGCGATTATGTGAAAAGCAGGGAGTACCTGATGAACGCCATCGCGATTTTTCAAGAGCATGGCGAGCATGTCAACGCGAACATCGTTAAAAACACACTCTCCATGTACTACTTTTCAAACCAGGAGTATGCAAAGGCGGAAGCGCTGCTTTTTCCTATTTACCGGGAGATGATGGCGGACCAGACGAATGCGTATGACCAAAATGCCAGAGAGTCCATCTATTGCAACATGTTCATCTATACCTACGTCGTCCATAAGACGCTGCTTGAAGATGAGATGCACTTTTTGAACAAAGAGATCGAAGTCTACTGCCTGAACTACAGAGCGATCGCATCGGTGGCTGCCAAAGCGTATGAGCAGGCCCGCAAGCTCTTCGATGAGGCTATTGAGGTTTCGGGGGAACATCAGCGCCTTTTCGCGAACACCGTCTCCAAATACAACAAGAGCCTTCTCTTCGATAAAGATGCGCAGCTCTTCAACGAGGCGATGTCGGTCGTTTGTGAAAAGGGCTACACCGCCGGTGAAAACATCATGAGAAACTCCCATTCCTCAGCCAAGATCACCAGGGCGTACCCGATTGAGGGTAATAATTACTGGATATGTTTAAAAAACATTGATCTGCTCATATAAGTTTGGAACCAATACTGAAAATCTTTTGTTCTGGATTTAAACATAAAGTTGTGATACTATTCATTCACTAGCGATAAAAAAAGTATAAAGGATGCTGATGCTAAGCACATTTGCAGAGTTTTTAAAAAAGCTGGACAACGAGGCATGCACTTCGGTCTTTAGCCCTGAAAACCCCGAGTATTTTACCTTCTCCTTCGCCGTGGTGATGTACCATGTCATGAAAGCCGACAGAAGCGTCAGCAAGATCGAGCGCAAGCATCTTGACGGTCTGTTCCAGCGCGAGTTCAAGATGGACCCTGCCGAAACGGAAGCCCTGTTTGACGATATCGAAGCGCATTACGGGGAGTTTGCAAAACATCTCTCCGCGATCGAGTGCGAGATCAGCCAGAATGCACATCACAAAGCGGCGTTCATGGAACACATCAACCATCTCATCGTCTGCGACGGCTGCCGTGACGAAGAGTTTGAGCTCTTTGAGAAGATCAAACAGCATCTCTTCTCCTGTTAGCAGCGCCATCGCATTGCTGTGACCCAACAGGTGACAGCACACCCCTTTTCCTGTGACACGAAGCTGTCGCAAATCCCCGCTACAATAGCCTCTGAGAGAGATTTTCTCCTAATCCGTTACGAAAGATTACGCGCGGCACACTTTAACTCAAAAAAACACAAAAAAGTGATGAGATAAAGCTGCCTGTGTTAAGCTTTTTCAATCAAGAAGTCTAAGGAATTACTATGAAGATGACACAGATGTTTATGCTGGCGATGGCCTTCGTATTTTTTGCAGGGTGTGCACAGCAGCCTGAAGCGCGTAATGCGCTCAACAATCTGCCGCAATGGTACCAGGAACCGACAGTGCTTGGTGATGCCTACGCGGCGGCAGCTTCGGCCAGACCGAACGCTTCGGGAGATCTTGAACTTCAAAAGATCGAAGCGGCGGCAGTCGCACGTGCCGAACTGGCACGACAGATGCAGGTACGTGTCAAAGATATGTTCAAACGCGCGACACAGGAGCTCGGACTCGGCGAAGACCGGACTGTCGACCATGCCATGCAGTATGTGACCAAACAGGTCTCGGACGTGACGCTGCAGAACTCGCACCAGAAGAAGCTCTTTTTGGACAGCGACACAGGGACTCTCTATGTGCTTTACGCCATGAACGAACAGACGGCCAACAGCAAGATCAAGTCGCTTATGCAGTCATCGCTGGGCAGTGAAGAGGCGATGTGGCAGAAGTTTCAGGCAACACAGATGTGGAAAGAGCTTGACGGTGCATCAGGAAGTGTGCAGTGACAGGGCGTATTGCCGCTGCAGCTGCCCTGCTGCTTTTTCTGGCCGGATGCAGCGCTGCTAACTCTCACCAGAGTACGATGAACACGTTGACACAGGAGCTTGAGCGTGAGACATCTGAGCGCTAGCCTTCTGCTGCTTTCTCTGTTTTTGTTTGGCGGCTGTGCGACCAAGGTCGACCTCTTCGAATACCGCGACGTCTCTTCGGTGAACGTTGTGGATGTCTCTGCCCAGCAGTACCGGGTCGTCATACCCAAGCTCGATCCGCAGCTCGCTGTCAAAGTCACGCCCAAGGGCGGCTACAGCGACTATATCGCAAACGCTTTCTTGAGCCAAAATAGGGTGTTCAACTTTGCCGAGAAGAGTACAGATACCTACCGCATCGCTTTACAGCTCTATAATCTCGATGTTGAGAAACGCTATTACAAACGGAAGTTCGTCGAGACGAAAGAGGGCGGGTATTACACCAAACCCTACTGGAAGTATACGGTCATCAGCGAGATGGGCCTGACCCTCTACAATCCCGACGGGAGTGTACGAAGCGTCTTTAACCGCAACGGTTCATATACGTATCGCGTCGATGGACACCGACAGGCGGCCGTCGTACGAAGCTCCTATCTCAAAGCGATCGACAGTGCGGTGGGAAGTCTTAATTGGGACGTGGCCAACGAGATGGCGCCCGAAGGGTTTGTCATCGCCAAAAAAGTACATGTCGAAGATGAAGAGGACCAGATCTTCATGATCAACATGGGCCGTGTCAACGGCCTCTACCGCGAACAGCGCCTGGCGATCTACAAAAACGTCATCGAGACCGACGGCGTCAAGGGCCGCCCTATGGACGCGAAGGTCTTTGTGGGGTATGCGCGCATCTCCAACCAGATAGCGGCCGACCATGCATGGGTCGTCATGGACGATGAAGATAACAACGCCAGAGTGAGCGTCGGGGATGTGGTCCGTGCCAAGTTGCGTCACTAGAGTGCTGCTGCTGTGTTTACTGGCGACACAGCCGCTGCTGGCCTTCTGGCCCTTTGACAGTTCCGATAGCCAGGAGCAGTTGCCGGCGTATGTCATGGTCCATCCCGAGCCGACGCAGAGCATGCTCTACGGCGTAGGCGAGGGCGAGACCTTCCTCGATGCGAAGGCAAAAGCCTTAAACGATATCGCCACCCAGCTGCGCAGCGAAGTACGTTCGGTAACGGCGGTGGAAAAAGGGGCGCAGGGCACATCCGCTTCCCAGAAGATCACACTGGTGACCGAGCGCAGGATAGAGAACTATGAGATCGTCCGTCACGAGCGTGTGGCGGGACGCTACTACCTGCTGCTGGAGTACCGGCTGAACTGAGCCTTTTTTCTGCGACACAAGGGTGTCGCGCCCTCTGTGTAAGATACTTTCATCTTACGCAAGGGGACCCTATGAGCATTCCTTCAACACACATCTACGACATCCATGTCAAACCCTCTAACCGCATCTTCGAAGAACTCGGCAACAACAGCTACGATTTTCTCGACGTCATCTCGGAGCTGATCGACAACTCCCTCTCCGCACATTCGGGCGAAGGGGTACTGCAGGTCGATATAGAGATCGCCCTTTCGAAAAAGAGAGAAAACAGCTACTTCAAGATCCGCGACAACGCCTGCGGCATGGAAATATAAGGGAGGCCCGCCTCCTGCACCGCCAGCACTTCCTCGTTGTCTTTCGACACCGCGTTGCCGACCACCACCAGGTCGATTTCTCCGGT
>JBFEWT010000020.1:0-25089 GCA_041546225.1 Sulfurimonadaceae bacterium | reverse complement strand
GGTAAAAAATATTGTCTCTATTTTAGGATACTGCTTCAAAAACGCTACAAAATCGTGCGGAACCAGTTCCGAGAGGTTCGTGTCACTCGAATTTCCCTGTTCGCGTGTGAGCGAGCCGTACACATCCCACAGTGCGATGTGATGGGCATGCAAAAAGGCTCTCTTCTCTTCAATATCATTTAATATGATATCGAAAAGACGTTCCATTATTGGCCAGAACTGATTGCGCGGGTGCGCATAGTAAAAGTTCTTCTCAAAAGACTTCAGACTGGGAAAACTTCCCAGCACAAGGAGTTTTGAGCCTTCATCGACTATGGGATCAAACGGATGTTCTTGTTTCATACGCTATGGGGTCTTCTATACCTGCAAGTTTGAAGCCCTTAAGACGCAGCCTGCAGCTGTCACAGACGCCACAGGCGGCATCTTCGTTCTTATAGCAGCTCCAGGTCAGGTGAAGCGGTACATCGTAGCAGAGCGCCTCTTTGACGATCTCCTCTTTTTTCAGCTTTACCAGCGGCATTGCGATCTTCACGCAGGTCTCCTCCTTCGTACCGAGGTTGATGCTGCGTTCCATGGAGTGTATAAACGCCTCACGGCAGTCAGGATAGCCACTGCTGTCCTCTTCGACTACGCCGATGGCGATGACCTCTGCACCCTCTTTTTCGGCTATTGCGCCGGCAATGCTCAGGAAAATACCGTTGCGAAACGGTACATAGGTGACAGGCACACCCTCTTCTATACCGCCCGTAGGAACGTCGATGCTTTTATCGGTCAGCGCCGAAGCACCGATAGCGGCAAAAAAGTCCAGATCGAGTTCGTAGCTCTCACGCACGCCCAGCTCTTTGCAGATGGCACGGAACGCCTCCAGCTCTTTCGCCTGTGTACGCTGGTCATAGTTAAAATGAACCGCGACGATCTCATACCCGCCTTTGCGCATCATATAGGCCGCAAGTGTCGAATCCATGCCTCCGCTCATAATACAGAGGGCTGTTTTTTTATGCTTTTCAGTGCTATTCATACGTGGGATTTTAGCATATTCGCAGCCTATTTGGAATCACCATTTGGCTATATAGATTACTATATAGTAATTTTGCCTTTCAATTCTCTATTTTTCTTCAAATACAGGACATGAACAACTGTTCTTTTAATAAGGTAGAAATATGAACAAGTGTTCACTTGATATTAAGCATATATTAACAACTGTTCATATATAGTTGTATTTATATTAACATTTGTTCATAAAGGGGGCTGAATGTCCGACAACAAGGCACTTACACAGGGTCAACAGACAAAGAAGAACATTCTTGCAGCAGCGATGGAACTCTTCTCGGAAGAGGGTTACAAAGGCACGTCAGTACGTAAAATAGCGGGGAAAGTAGGCATCAGGGAGAGCGCTTTATACAACCATTTCGCCAACAAAGAGGAGATATTTCAAAGCGTCGCTTCGAGTATCTTTTCCTCCCCTTTTGTGAACGATGAAAACGAGCAGAATCTTCTGGAAAAAGCAAAGTCGGGGAAGATGTTTCTCAACCGCTTTATTACCGACTATAAACTGGTCACGTTCGACAAGAAGAAAGAGCGCCTCTTCCGCCTGCTTATGATCGAACTGCTGAAGAATGAAGAGCTCAGGAAGAACTTTATGCACGAGTACCATGAGAAGAACGTCAAGCTGCTCTCTCAGGCATTCTTTATGATGATGCAGGAGGGTCTGGTCCGATCGGGCGACCCGATGCTGATGGCAAACGAGTTTATCGCCCCGCTCTTCTACCTGCGCCTGCAGGTGACGCTGCTGCGCATCGACAACGAGAGCACCAACGCCCTGTCGACGCAGTTCGAGAAGCATGTGGAGTTTTTCTGGGAGAGTATCAGCCTGAAATAGGCTGATATTTTTTCATATCAATTCGCTGCGCTCTTTCTCTTAAGCACGCCGGCAATCACATCTGCCACCCGAAAGGCGTTGGCATAGATGGTCCAGGTATAGGGTACGCTGCCGCCTGTCGGCATGAAGCTGCCGTCGGTGACGTAGAGGTTGCTCAGTTCATGCGCTTTGCAGTTCCTGTCCAATACGGACGTCTTGGGATCGTCACCGAAACGGCAGCCGCCCGCTACGAGGTTTGGCGGCGGTGAGGGAGAGATGTGTGAACGTACATCGACCGCACCCATCGCCCTGAGTACCGACTCGCCCTTCTCTGCGAGGAACTTCCCCACTTGCAGGTCGTGTTCATGGGCATTAAGCCGCATCTTGCCGACAGGCAGGCCCCATTTGTCTTTTGTGCTTTCGTCCAGGGTGACATAGCACTCATCCGTCGGAAGCCAGTCGTTAAAGACCTCAAAGGTCAGCGTGCGCGTCTGCGTAAACGTGTGAAGCAGCTTTTCCTGCAGGGCGCGTCCCCACTGCAGGTTGCCCGCGTCATCGTAGAGTTCGCTCATAGCGCGCTTTACCGGGTTGGCATGCTCAAAGAGAAAGTCGATGGTACCGCCCTTTAAACGTTTGCCCTTATGCTCATAGCTGTACCACTCCTGCAGCGAGCGGTTGACGAATGCACCGCGCAGGTGCAGAAAGTCACGCTGTTTGCCGCCGAGCTTATCCAGCTCAAACCGCCCCTGTCCGACACCGCCGGCGGAGAATATGAGGTTTTTGCCTACCTGGCCGCCGTTATTGGCCAGACCGCGCGGAAAATAGCGGTTTTGCGAATTAAGCAGGAGGCGTGATGTCTCGATGGCCTGTGCGGCAACGACGAAGAGATGTGCCCTGATGCTGTTGTGTTTGCCTGCCTTGTCATAGTAGTGTGCTTGCGTGACGCTGCCCCCGGCGTCGCTCTCGAGCCTGAAGACAAATGATTCGGCGAGGATGGTGCAGTTTCCCGTAGCGACAGCATCGTCGAGCAATGCTGAGCGTGCATTTCCTTTCGCCCCCGTTGCGCAGCCGTAACTGCCGCAGAAGTTCGAATACGAGCACCCTTTTCGCCCCATGGCATCACTCGGTAGTACGGCGCGGGGCGTGGGGATGCTGTGGTAGCCGAGTCGGCCGCAGGCACTGTCTATAAGCTCGGTAATGGGATGCTCCCATGTCGGCGGGTAGGGAAACGACTCTGTAGAACGCGGCTCCTGATTCGGATGCTTCACCACCCTGCCCGAGACGCCGACAAGTGCTTCCACCTTTGTATAGTACGGCTCCAGATCATCGTAGCTTATGGGCCAGTCCACGACATTTGCACCCTCTATAGTGCCGTAACTGCTTTTGAGCCGGAAATCTTCGGGTTTCATTCGGTGAAAAAAGCCGCTCATCAGGTTGGATGATCCGCCCACCATCGAACCGTTCCAGAAACTCCACGCAAGATCACTTCCGCGTTCGCTGACCCAGCGCCCGTTCTCGTAGGTCTCCATGACATGCTGCTCATCTTCAAGGCGCGGTGTATAGAGCGGCCGTCGGCTGACGGCTATTTCGTCTTTCGTGAAATCACCCTCTTTGAGCCATGGCCCTTTTTCGAGCAGAATCACCCTGTAGCCGGCTTTTGCAAGGGTATGCGCCACCGGTGCAGCGCCGGCGCCGCTGCCGATAATACACACGTCATATTGTTCAATATCAACTTTTTTCAACCTATCGCCTTGCCCGGGCGCGGGTATCCGGGCTCGTGGCCAAGCCAGTCCCATCCCGCTTTGTTCTCATTCGCACCATAGACCGGATCGCACAGCATCGCTTCAAACAGGTACGACATGACCTGCCAGAGCCAGTTGTCGCCCCAGCTCTTTTGCGAGATCTCTTTGATCACCGTCTCCTTCTGCTGCGCGTGAAGCGCATAGAAACTATTTCCGTAACGGCTCCTGGAGGCTTCATTAAGCCACACCGCCCCCTTTAGGAGGTAATTGCGCTGCCCTTTTGCAATATAGTCATCCTCAAGCACACCCATCAGGTAGCCTGTCGCATTTATAGCACGGGCGCCAGGCGCGATAGAGGTTGAAGGAAAAAGTACCGTATGCAGCGCCGCAAAGGTCTGTACGGGTTCGCTGTAGAGCGTGATGGGCTCTGCATAGCCGTATGCAGCAGAGTGTAACAGCGGCAAGGTGGCGAAAAGGGCTGTACGGCCCATAAAACGGCGTCGGTTTAGCATGGAGAGATTTTACCACATTAACGTATAACAGAGGCACTCATCATCTCTGCACAGAGTAATACAAACGATGAAGCAACCTATAATAATAAATAATATAATATCTACAACCAAGTTTTCTACCGCTCTGTCGATAGAGTTTCTGATGACATAAACAGCTTTAAAGGCAGACTGTGTACAAAAAGCTACTACTTCTTTTCACCCTGTTTTCTGCCCTGCTTGGTGCCAAAGAGCTTGAGCGGGTCTCTTTGCAGCTGCAATGGTTCGATCAGTTCCAATTTGCGGGATACTATGTCGCCAAAGAGAAAGGCTTCTATCGCAATCACGGCTTTGACGTGGATATCATCGCGTTCAAAGAGGGAATCAACCCTGTTGAAGAGGTCACAGCCGGCCGGGCAGACTACGGTACGGGCAGATCTTCGCTCATCATCGACAGGGCAAACGGCAAAAAGGTCGTAGCACTCGCCGCAATTTTCCAATCTTCGCCGTTGGTCATAGTTGCAAAAGCCTCCTCGGGCATTAAAACGATAGAAGATTTCAAAGGCAAAACGATCATGGTCTCCGGGACTGGCGATTCAACTGCTGTCAATGCCCTTCTGATGTCAAAAAACATAGACTTCTCCACTATTGATTTTATCGTCGGTGCGGATAAAATGCAGAGTCTTATCGAGGGAAGAGCGGATATCATCACTGCCTATACGTCCAATCAAACACACTTTTTAGAAAAACAGGGTGTCGACATCACTGTTTTCGATCCAAAGGAGTACGGGTTTGATTTCTACGGCGACATGCTCTTTACCAGCGGGAGTGCGAAAGATACAGCCGGACATTCGGCTTTCGTCAGGGCTTCGCTAAAAGGCTGGAAATATGCCTTTGAGAATATTGATGAGACCGTCGAGCTTATCTTGACAAAATACAATAGACTGAACAAGTCCAGAGAAGAGCTGCTTTACGAGGCAAATGCCCTGAAGAAGCTTGCGTATGCGAACGCCCAGGAGCTGGGGAGTATCGATATACACAAGATCGAGAATATTTTTGCGGTTTACAATACTATGGGTCTTATAAAGGAGAGTATCGAAATCGATGACTTTCTCTTCGATAATAGCCCGAAAAAAATTATTTTTACCGATCAGGAGAAAGCCTACCTGCAGCAGAAACAGCGTATTACGGTCTGTGCCGAACCTCTGTATTACCCTGTCGAGGAGCTGACAGAAGGCAAACACAGCGGCATTGTTGCCGACATACTGGGACTTTTGCAAAAACAGCTCCCTGTTTCGTTTGAGGTCATACCGTGCAAAACGAACGAGGAAAACATCTTTAATGTCATGCAGGGGAGATGCGATATCAAGTCCGTCGTCGTGGATGGTTTTTTTCCCTTTAAAAACCTTCAGGCCTCCCTGCCCTATATAGAGGACAGCTTCGCCGTCATCACCAAGGTAGACAAACCCTATATTCAGAACATGCAGCACTACACCGACAAGACCTTTGTGGTCCCTTATGAAGCATTTAAAAACTACTTTAACCGTGAATTCCCGCAGTTGGATATTGTCGTGGCAGGCAATCCCGATGAAGCCTTGCGCTGGCTGATGGATGATAAGGTCTATGGGTATATAGACGTGTCGCTCATTCTCAACAATACAGTGCAACATCACGACTACAAGACACTGAAAGTCAACACAAAAATAGAGAACACCCCTGTTTATGGTGCTATCGGCGTTTCAAAATCAGAGCCGCTGCTTCTTGACATCTTGAACAGACTTATCCAGAACCTGCCTGAAGAAGAGGTCGAAAAGGTTAAGGAAAAATGGAGCATGCAGACCTACAAAGCGGTCGTGGACTATACGCTCATATGGTGGCTGCTTCTGGGCTTTTCACTCTTTTTTGCATTGACACTCTTTTTCATGCTTAGACAAAACCTTTTGAAAAAAAAGATTGAAGAGCAAAAAGATGCGTTCGAAACCCTCTACCAGAAATCGACCGACGGCATATTGCTATTGGAAAACAACCGCTTCATCGACTGCAACGAAGCGGTCGTGACGATGCTGGGGTACAGGACAAAAGATGAGTTTTTAAACACGCATCCATGGGATCTGAGTCCAACATACCAACCCGACGGCAGACTCTCCTCTGAAAAATCAAAAGAGATGGACAGCATCGCGCTGGAACAAGGTTCCAACAAGTTTGAATGGCTGCATAAAAAAGCCGACGGAGAGACTTTCTGGGCAGAAGTCGTATTGACCCGACTGCAGATTAACGGGAAAGAGATCCTGCATGTAGTCTGGAGAGACATCCAACGCAAAAAAGAGCTTGAAGACGAGATCCTGCAGGTCAACAGGGACCTGGAGCACAAAATAGCCGAGCGTACAGCGGAACAGAATATCCTTCTCTCCCTGTTTGATATCAGCGAATCCGTCCTGTTTAAATGGAACAACGACGAGCACTGGAGCGTTGCATATGTCTCACAAAGCATCACCAAGCTGCTGGGCTATGAAAAAGATGATTTTCTGCACAACAGGGTACGGTACGATTCATGCATCCACCCCAATGATATCGCAAGGGTAAAACAGGAAGTCATCGATGCCGTCGAACAGGAAAAGGAGTACTTTACACACGAGCCTTACCGCCTCTACACAAAGAACGGCGACATCAAATGGGTCTACGATAGTACCATGATCACCAGAGATGCGCAGGGAGAAGTCGTCGGTTTTGTCGGCTATACTACCGATATCACATCGTTCAAGCGCAGGGACCAGCAGCTTCTGCAGCAGTCGCGTCTGGCACAGATGGGTGAGATGATCAGCATGATCGCCCACCAGTGGCGCCAGCCGCTCGCCGCCATTGCCGTAACCTCCATAAACCTTAAAATGCAGCTCGAACTTGAAAAGTTCGATCTCTCTGTGCCTGAGGGACGAGACGGGTACCGGGAGTATCTCTACGATGCGCTCAAGCATATCGACAGCTATGTGCAGAACCTCTCAACGACAATCGATGATTTCAGGAATTTTTACAAGTCGAACAAAGAGTACGATACGGTCGAGATAAGCTATCCCATCAAAAAAGCACTCAGTATCATTACGGCCTCGCTTGCATCCAGAGGTATTGATGTCGTTGACGAATGTCACTGTGACCGGCAGATAGAGATGTACACCAATGAAGTCATGCAGGTCATCTTGAGCATCATCCAGAACGCACAGGACAATTTCACGGAAAAAGGCACGCCCGATGCGAAGATCACCCTTGCGTGCAAAGAGAGCGATAACGGTGTCATAATCGAAATCTGCGACAACGGGGGCGGGATAGAGGATGAGATCATGCCGGCCATATTTGACCCTTACTTCTCCACGAAAGATGAAAAAAACGGAACGGGACTTGGTCTTTATATGTCAAAAATGATCATTGAAGAGCACCATAGCGGCAGTCTGGTCGCTACCAACAGCAATGGCGGCGTATGCTTTACGATAGCGCTGAACGAAAAACTGCAGTGATACGCAGAATCAGACTTCGCCGGTATGGAGTTGATGGCTCCTGCACCCTACTCTAATGTAGATTTATGTATAGATGGATACAATACGCGCATGATTGAACTGGACAACCGAACCAAGCTCGAAATAGATATCGCACAGCTGCAGAGCATCGCAGACACGCTGAGCGATCAGGAGCTTGAACTGATCATTACCGATAACGACGAGATTCGTACCATCAACAACGAATTCCGCGCTATCGACAAGGCGACAGACGTACTGAGCTTCCCCTACGAACCGATGCCCATGGCACCGCTGGGAAGTATTGTCATCAGTGCGGACTATGTCGCAGACGGCGCCAAGACACACGGTCACAGTGAAACCGACGAGACCGCCCTGCTCTTCATCCACGGCATGCTGCACCTTCTTGGCTTTGACCACGAGTGCGACAACGGCGAGATGCGTCAAAAAGAGGAAGAACTCATCACTGCGTTCGGTCTGCCAAAAAGTTTAATAGTACGTACACAGGAGAAGTAATGGATATAGCCATTTTTATAGCCGCTATGGCGGCGCTGGTCTACGGAGCCGATTTTATTATCAAAGAGTCCGAACGCATCGCACTGCACTATAAGATCTCGCATTTTGTCATCGGTGCGACACTGATCGCATTCGGAACGTCTCTGCCTGAGATGGCGGCTTCCATGATGGCAAGCTCACAGCTCAAGAGCGACATGGCTGTAGCAAACGTCGTCGGTAGCGTCACGTTCAACATCACGCTGGTACTGGGCCTTGTCTTTCTTATCGCAAAGTCCATGAACCCCGAGCGCAACCTCTTTGCCAAAGACAGCGCATGGATCCTTTTCCCGGTCATCATCTTCATGCTCATGATCAACGACCACGGCATCTCGCGCCTGGAAGGCTTTATGTTCCTCTTCCTCATGGCCGCATACCTGATCTTCCTCTTCAGCAGCGCCAAAGACGATATCGAAGGCGAGATCGACAATGAACTGGTCATAGAGAAGTTCAACTGGTTAAAGACTTCCCTGCTTCTGACCATCGGTTTTGTCTTCACTATCGGCGGTGCCCACTTCGTCATCGAGAGCGGCAGCAGCATCGCCCGCGCAGTAGGCGTCAGCGAATGGCTGATCGGTCTTTTCATGATCTCACTGGGAACATCCCTTCCGGAACTTGTCGTCTCATTGGTAGCGATCAAAAAAGGCAACGCCGACATGAGTATCGGTAACATCATCGGCTCGAACGTCGCCAACTTCTCCATGGTCCTTGGCGCCGCTGCACTGGTAGCGCCGCTGAGCATCAATATGGATATTTCGCAGTTCGATATCTACATCATGCTCGCCGCATCGCTTGCACTGCTGCTGGTACTTGCCAACAAGCTCTACAACAAAGCGGGCGCTATCTTCCTGCTGCTTATCCTGGCACTCTTCATACAAAACAGCGTTCAGTCGCTGTAAGCCCAAACCTTCGGTTTGGCGCAACACCCTGCTTCAGGCATCTCAACGACCCAGCGCCATCTTCCAGTTACGCCCGGAGAGACAAAACGTTATTTGATGTAACCGTACTCCAGGAGTTTGTTGTATATTCCCGAGACCATACCGCCAGCAGCCGCGCCGCCGTGACCGCCGTGCTCAACCAGTACAGTCACTACATACTGCGGGTTTTTGTAAGGGCCATAGGTCGTCAGCCATGCGTGAGAACGTCTGAAGTACTCCATATCATGCTCTTTAAGACGCTTGATGGTCTCTTGTGAGATACCGACGACCTGTGCCGTTCCCGTTTTGCCTGCGATCTTGACCTTGCTGCGCAGGAAGTGCGTTGCCGTTCCCTTTTGATGCGAACAGACTTCGCGCATTGCACGCTGCACCAGCGGGAGCTTGCGCTTTTGTTCAGACGTGAGTACGTCATGGCTCTCATAGACTATCGGCTCGTCGCCTATCAGCTTGGCGATCTTTGGTACCGGAAGCTTCCCTGTCGCCATGAGTGCGGTAAACTGTGCTATCTGCATCGGTGTCGTGAGGAAATCACCCTGACCGATAGAGGTGTTCAGCGTCTCGCCGCGGTACCATGGCTGATTGTAACGCTGGCGTTTCCATGTTCGGCTTGGCACCGTTCCGATAAACTCGTTAGGCAGGTCGACGCCTGTCTTCTTGCCAAGGCCGAAATCTTTAAGCTCGTCACTCATCTTTTCAATACCGAGCTTGAGGCTCCCTTTGTAGAAATAGTCGTCGCAACTCTCCCGAATGGCCTTAATGAGATTGGTCTCCTCATGCCCCTCATGTTTCCAGCAGCGAAAATTGCGTTTTCCCAGTGTCATGGAGCCGCTGCAGTACTCCGAATGCCATTCGCTGATGCCGTTGGTCGCATAGATGAGCCCAAGACCCGTCTTGATGGTCGAACCTGGCGGGTAGAGGCCGTTAATGAGCTTGTTGGTAAAGGGCGTGTCGATATCTTCTATCAGTTCTTTCCATTTTGCGATCGAAATACCCGATACGAACGTATTAAGATCATACTCCGGGTAGCTTCAGGCAGCCAGGACGGCCCCTTCCGTACTCATGACGACTACAGCCCCCGCTTTCTCTTTGAAAAGAGAACCGATGTAGCGCTGAAGACGCATATCGACGCTCAGCGTAAGCCTGCGGTCTTCAACGGCAGGACGGTGCGAGATCTCTTCGATCTCTTCATTGTAGGCACTGACTTTAATGACACGTTCGCCAGGAATCCCCTGAAGATAGGCATTATAGTACTTTTCAACGCCGTTTTTACCGACCGTACCGACCAGCTTGAGCGTCGGATCGGCATCCACCTCTTTTTGATTCGCCTTGGCGACATACCCGATGATATGGGACGCTTCGTCCTCGTTTGGATAGTAGCGCTTTGGCGCCGGTACAACATTGATATGCTGGCGCAGGTTAAGTATGGAGTAGACCGGCATGATCTCTTCGTAGGAGATGAAATCGACGATATCGATAAAGTTATGGTTGTAATAGGAGTCTTTTGCAAGATAGCGTTTCAGCAGGGTCTCTTTATCGAGAAAAGGGAGTTTTGAGACGATGACATCCAGCTCCTTATGAAGGATCTCTTCGCGTTTTCTCACCAGATGCGGACGAATACTGATCTTGAAGCCGAGTCTGTTGATGGCAATGGGTTCGTTATTGGCATCGATGATCTCGCCGCGAACCGGCGCTATCAGCTCTGTTTTGATGGTATTGCGCTCGGAGAGCTCTTCATAATACTCATTGGACTGGATAGAGATGTAAAACACCCGAATCAGCAGGGATATCCAGACCAGTGAAAAGAAGATAAGCAGGATTCGTGTTCTCATAACATACTTATTATAATGAATTCGATGATGATGTAATAGAACACATGCCAGTCCATAGACGGCAGCGGCATCCACAGAACCTGATTGAGCAGCAGGGAGAAGAACCAGAACCCTACATACGCAAGCGTCACAAAAATAAAGCCCAGGCACTCCCTGCACTCGATGTATTTTTTGACTTTCGGTACGACAAAACGGTAAAGAAACGTAAAATAGATCAAGGTGGTAAAGACCAGATAGCCTTTATCCGCTTCAAAGATAAGCAGCAAAAGCGTAATAAACACCAGCATGGTGAAGCTTTGACGCTGCATTGCCTGCATATAATAGAAGAAAAGCACACCAAGCAGCGGCGGAAGCAGCAGGTAGATACTGCTCATGCTCTCGTAAACGAGAAAAAGCACTATAAGGCCAAAGCCTCTTAGATAGCTTTGATAAGTGAGACTTCGTTGCATATTGGAAAATGTTTGCATTTGATACAGTCGGCCCATATTTTATGTTCGGGAAGAGACTCTTTCGGGATCTCGGTAAAGCCGAGACGCTCGAAAAACTGTTGTTGATAGGTAAGGACCAGGACCTCTTTCAAGCCGAGTGTGCGTGCTTCATCGATGCACTTCTCTACCAGTGTAGTGCCTATGTCACCGCGGCGGTAGTCCGCATGGACGATAAGCGAGCGTACCTCGCTAAGCAGGTTCGTATGAATATGAAGCGCAGAAAAACCGACCAGCTTATCGCCGTCATACGCCAGCCAGTAAGAGCGTATATTGGTTGCGATCTCATTGTCGCTGCGCATCAGGATAACGCCGGACTCCACTTCCGGTGCGACCAGTTTCTGCATGGCAGGTATATCGCCAAGCCCAGCTTTGCGGTACTTAATCGTCATCGCTGCTTCCAAAGACGATGCCGTAGATGGTGTTGACAAGCTTGTCGATACCGCGCTTTTTAAGGTTGGAGACCATTAGCGAACCCGGGAAACGCGTTCTGAGTGCATTGAGCTCTTTCTGGTTAAGCTTGTCGATCTTGGTAAAGACACGCAAGATCACCTGATCCTCGGTACATGTCTGCTCAAGAAACTCGCTTACGGAACGGTCAATCTCCAGATCGGCATGGCGCGCGTCGATAAGATGGATAAAGAGTTTTATCTGGGCACGCTGGGAGATGTAGTCGGTAAGGTTCTTCTCCCAGTCGGACTTGATGGACTTGGATACCTTTGCGTAGCCGAAGCCCGGAAGGTCGACGAAGAGCGCTTGCTGTTTCTCGTCGGTATCGCGGTCGAGAAAAGTGACGTCAAAGTAGTTTATAAGGCGTGTTTTACCCGGCGTGGCAGAGACTTTTGCAAGACTTTTGCGCTTTGTCAGCGAGTTCAGCAGGGAACTTTTACCCGTATTTGAGCGCGCCATAAAGACCACTTCGTTCTGGAACTCGTTAGGCGGTGCCAGTTTGACATTGGGTGCGGACGTGATAAACGAAGCGTTGGTGATCTCGATCATTTCAATCCGCCTTGCTCATCATCAAGCTGAAAGATCATGATAACCGGCTCTTTCTTAGCACCCTTTGCAATGGCGCGCCCTTCCAGCGTGTTGACGATGACCTCTTCGCCGTCAATCTGCTTTTTTTCATCGAGCTGCTTAAGATGCACATCGCCCAGAAAGCGGTACTCCTTCTGCTTGGGTATAAATACCGCTTTTTGCGCACGCCCCTGATACGTGGCGTTGTTATCGGATTTAATATAGAAAGAGACATCTTTTTCTGCAATGAACTTAACCGGCTTTCGCTCTTTGTCCGTAAAGATCGTCACAGTCGACGCATTAAGCTCGTCATCGCCCATGCGTATCTCTACACTCCCTTTAAAAACAGAGAGACCTGCTTTTGCATCACTGTCAAAAGATTCCGCTTTGATCTTCAACTCTTCACCAAACATCGCTGTTGCGAAAAGTGTACATAGTAATAACCAACGCACGTTTATTCCTTCTTATCTGTTATCGTGTAACTGCTGCGTATATCCTCAGCACTGATATGCTCTTTTTTGCTGTCATACAGAAGCTTACGGCCAGAGAAATGATCCGAGTCTCTGGAGATGGAGAATGAGCCTTCCGTACGGATCGTGGCATCATCCTGGCGGTACGAAGCCTCGTCACTGGTAAACTCAAGACCGTCTTCGCGTCCATAATGCACATTGCCGCTCAAATAGACGACGTTCTCATGGTAGACACCGTAGTCTGCGGTCATATTCTGCGTGTACTCTTTACTGGTGTCTGTAAAACTGATCTGCTCAGACTCATAACGGTCGGAAAATCGCTCGCCCTTGAGACCTGAAAGCGTCGTTTTAAGACCATTTTCTGTGAGTTCATAGAGTGTAAAGTTCGTCAGTTCCAGTTGTGCGATCTCTTTATGCTCAAGTTCTTTGATCTCCATCGGTTTGAAGAAAAAGAATATCCCGCTGAGGATCAGCGCGATAAGCGTAAAAAAAGCGGTTGCGTTCATCGCCAAAATGCCAAAAAGGCTTCTTCTTCGCCGTTCATACGGACAACGGTCTCGACCATCTCGCGTACGGCACCCTCGCCGCCTCTGGCGCTCAAGATGGTGTCTGCCACCTCTTTGGCATAGTGCGAAGCGTTATGCGGCACAAATGCGTGGCCGACCTTCTGAAGCATCTTATAATCATTCAGGTCATCACCGATGGCGGCGATGTTCTCAACGTCGATCTCCAGTGATGAAGAGAGTCTCTCCACAAGAGAGGCTTTGTCGCCGACAGCCTGGAACAGGTGTTTTATCCCAAGTTCGTTGGCGCGGCGCTTGACGATCTCCGACTCGCGGCCGGTGATGATGGCAACCTCTTTGCCCATGCGGATCCATGTACGTATGGCCAGACCGTCTTTGACGTTGAACGCCTTGGTCTCGTTGCCGTCTTCGGAGTAGATGATTCTGCCGTCCGTCATACAGCCGTCGACGTCAAGAATGATCATCTCGATCATAGAACACCTTTGGTGCTTGGAACGCTGATACGATCGTTTTTACTCAAAGCGCGGCGCAGTGCGACCGCCAGCGATTTAAAAGCGGCTTCGACGATGTGGTGTTTGTTCTTGCCGCGCTGCATGACGATGTGCGCAGTTATACCGGCATTAAAGACAAATGCCCGGAAGAACTCTTCGGCCAGTTCCGTATCGAACTGCCCCACCTTGCCCTCTACGGGAACGTCAAAAAGGAGGAACGGACGGTTGCTAAGGTCAAGATCGCACGACACAAGGGTCTCGTCCATAACGATATTCGCACTGCCGAAACGTTCTACTTTTTCAATAGGATAGATGGCATCAGCCAGTGCCGAACCCAGGACAATACCCACATCTTCGACACTGTGGTGGTCGTCGATGTGCGTATCGCCTTTGCACGTCACTTCAAGGTCGATCAAAGAGTGCTTGGCAAAACTTTCAAGCATGTGATCGAAAAAACCGACACCCGTCGTGATCTTTGAAACGCCGGTACCCTGCACTTCAAGCTTAACGGTGATCTCTGTCTCTTTGGTCTTTCTGCTTTTTTCTGTCATATTAGTCCCTTACGATAAATGCGTATTCAAAATGTCCCGCCGCGATGAAATCACGGGCTTCGTTCTCACTTTTAAAACCGGTCAGCCAGACACGGAATAATCTTTTGTCATTATACTCTGTATCTTTGATAATTGTACGGTAACCTTCCGTTTTGTCGTATTTTTCCTGGGTCGCTACGGCCCCTTCTATTCGAGCGAACGAAGCGATCTGCACGGCGTAGGAGCCTATCACCTGCTCTTTTGGACCGGCGCTCAGCGTTTTGAGGTCGCCTATCGCTTTTTTGCCCTTCTCCTGGAAACCGAGGATGTCGAGCCGGACCTTTGCCGTTCCCTTCGCGAGCATATTGATCTCTTTGGCCGCTTTTTTCGAGAGGTCGATGATGCGCGATTTGACAAACGGCCCGCGGTCGTTGATGCGCACAACGGTCGAAGTGCCGTTTTCGACATTGGTGACACGCACGATGGTGTTCATCGGCAGTGTCTTGTGTGCGGCTGTCGAGGCATACATATTGTACGTCTCGCCGTTGGATGTCAACTTACCGTGAAACTTCGGGCCGTACCAGCTCGCCCGACCGTCAAATGTTTCGCCGACGCGCACGACTGTCGGGTAGTAGCGCTTCCCATGTATCGTATACGGACGCATCGTCGGGTGCTTGTAGTTCTTTTTTGAGGGCGTCGTACTGGTCACGGCAGGTTGGCTCGCCGCCTGCGTCGAGGGGACATAATAGCTGCTTCTGCGGGTGCTGCAGCCGCTTAAGAGCAGTAAAACCAAAGCGATTACAAAGATCTTAATCATAGATAGTCAGTCTCTCCCCGATACGGATGGTATTTGAACTTAGGCGGTTTTTTGTCTTGAGGTCCTGCACGGAAAGCTTGAAAAGGCGCGCGATAGAGATAAGCGTGTCGCCGCGCTTGACCACATAGTCGCTGTCACTGCCCTTTGATGGTTTCGTGATCGGGATAATAAGCTTCTGTTTCAACGAGAGCGTATTGCGCTTGAGGTTGTTGAAATCTTTAATGAGTTTATAGGAGAGATTATATTTTCTTCCGATTTTCGAGAGGTTGTCTCCCGGCTTGACCGTATGGACGACATATACCTGCTGCATATCGCTTGGCGTATATTTCTGCTTGAACTCAGAGAGCTTGATATAGGGGATATAGACATCATACCCCTCCGTCGCATACGGCGGAACAAAATCATATTTCAGGTGATGGTTGAGTTTTTTGAGGTCTTCAAGCGGGATATGAAGCACTTCGGCCAGACGGCTCAGGCGTTCACCCTTGGGGAGCTTGACAGTTGCCAGCGAGTAGGCATTAGCGCGGTTGAGCAGGTAGCTGTATTCGCTTTTGAGCAGAAACGACTCATCGGTGCCCAGCATTGCCAGCGCCACGATCTTGCGGATATAGCGGCGGCTTTCGCGCGGGAGGTATTTTCTTCTCTCGTCAAGCAAAACAGAGAGTTCATCGCTGCCCGCACGCTTGATGGCACGGTGTACACGCCCTTCCCCGCAGTTGTAGGCCAGGGCGGCAAGATACCACTTCCCAAAACGCTTATGTAGCGCATTGAGGTATTTGACCGCCGAACGTGTCGATTTGACCAGGTCGCGGCGCTCGTCGACATAGTCGTCGATCTTCAGGCCGTACAGCTTGCCGGTATAGGGCATAAACTGCCACAGTCCCGAGGCGCGTTTGCTGGAGAAGGCGCGCGAGGAGAAGTTAGACTCCGCCATTGCTAGAAAAAGGAATTCTGCCGGGATATCCGACTCCGCAAGGATGCTTTTGATGAGCGGGATAAAAAGATACGCGTTGTCCATCGCTTTGAAAAAATGCTTGTTCTGGTAGAAGCTGCGTTTTTTCTCGATGATACTGTTAAGCATCGGATCGTTTGCAAAGGAAGGAGGTATGTCGAACGCCTGCAGGATTGTGACCTCTTTTTGGTGGTTCGTATCAAACGTCAAAGCACCAAAAAGCAGCACTGGCAGAAAAAGGAACATCGTCAAAAATATCTTCATTCGCAATCCTCAAATCATAAAGGTCTTTATTTTATCAAAATATGTCTGATTTGAGAATGAATGGGCTTCTTTGTCAACTATGTGTCACAAAGGGGAACAGATTTTTGATTGATATTATGAAATATCAAAGAGTTTACGGGCATTTCCGGTTGTCATATCGGCTATGTTTTCAGCGCTGTCACCAAGCAGTTCAGCCATTTTTTTCGCAATGATCGCGCAGTATTTCGGTTCGTTGCGCGTGCCGCGGTGCGGGTCCGGCGTCAAATAGGGACCATCTGTTTCTATCAGCAGTTTCTCCATGGGTATCTTCGGCAGGACAGAGACGAGCTTCTTTGCGTTCTTAAAGGTCAGAACACCGCCTATGCCGAAGTAAAAGCCTTCATCGGCAAGCGAAAGAAGCTCTTCGTTGGCGTTGTAGCAGTGCAATACGCCCCCTACTTCGCCGGCTTTCTCCTCAAGCAGTATGCGTTTGGCGTCGAGGCTCGCATCGCGTATGTGAACGATCAACGGCTTCTTAAACTGCTTTGCATGGCGTATCTGGGCCCTGAAAACAGCCTGCTGCTGCTCCTTTTCGCGTGCTTTCTCTTCATCGCTTCCCTCAAGACGGTAATAATCCAGGCCGCATTCACCGATGGCGACACACTTCGGATGCGATGCATACGCCGCGAAATCAAGCCCGTCAAACCCTTCCATATCGTAGGGATGTACGCCCACGGCGAAATAAACGTGCGCATAGTTCTCGGAAAGCTCAAGGGCGCGTGAGAGAGATTCCGGATCGGCGCCGGGGATGATATAGCGCTCTACGCCCGCAAGACGGGCACGTTCCAAAACGTCATCAAAATCCTCTTCATAGCGCTTGTCATCCAGATGGATGTGGGTATCAATGAGCATCGGTGGTCTTTCCTTCTCTTTTGAGTTTGATAAGGTGGCGTATATTGCGTACCATCAGCGCCAGAAAGGCCGCAGCGACTGCCGCAGAGAGCGTGGCTGTAACCAGCTCACCCGCGTTGTATGCGTTAAACGCGACCACACCTAGAATGATCGCGATTACAAGACACATGCGGCACTCTCGAGCAGTTCAATCGCAAGGCGTTTCGCTTCTTCGGTCACACGGTCTCCGCTTACCATACGTGCTATCTCATCGACACGCTCATCCTGCTCAAGCGGGCGCACCTGGCTTTGCGTAGTCTTGTAGACAAGAAAATGCTGGTCTCCCATCGATGTAAGCTGCGGCTGATGCGAGATGACAAAGATCTGGAAGCGTTTTGAGAGCTGACGCAGCACCTTCGCAACGCTCATGGACTCTTCGCCGCTCAGGTTCGCATCGATCTCATCGAGCATCAGCACCCCGCCGTGCTCATGCATCGTTTCGCTTTTAAGCGCAAGCAGTGCCAGACGCAGGCGGTTGAACTCACCGGAGCTCACCTTGTCCAGTGTCGTGCCTTCAAGTGCGACATTCACCCTGTCGCGTCCATTGCCCATAAATGCCTCTTCGGCTTCGATAGTTATGTGTGCCGGGCGAAGGTAGAGTTGCTTAAGATAGCTGTTCAGCCCCGTTTCAAACGCTTCAAGCGCACTGCGGCGGTTACTGCTTATCTTTGCGGATGCCGCTTCGAGTTCCGCTTCCAGCGCAGCGATCTCTTTGACGCCCTCGCCTTTGGCGATCTCGATGTTCTCATAGCGCTCAAGCTCCTCTATTTTCTGCATCTTGTAGGCAATGGCCTCTTCGATACCGCCGTAGCGCTGCTTAAGCGATGAGAGCGCTTCGATACGGTCGAGTACGGATTCTATGTCTATCTCGTCAAGCTCGTTGAAACGCTCCATGGAGTGCTCAAAGTGCGCACGCAGTTCATTCATCGCATCGTCGAAGAAGTCGCTCTGGATCTCAAGCGCCTGCAGTGCGGATGAGACAGCATACTCGTTCTCAAATATCGCTTCAGCCGCCGCGATCTTCTCCTGCGCCTTTTCGCGCTGCGAAAGGAGTTTTTTGATCGCCATCAGCTCTTCATCTTCAGCGGGCTTGGGTGCGATCTCTTCGATCTTGGCGATCTCGAATGCCGCGAACTCCTTGAGCTCTACAATACGCTGCTCCTCTTCTTCAAGCTTGCGCAGCTCTGCAGAGACCTCTTTGTAACGTACAAGCGTGTCACGGTAACGTGCCAGCAGCGCTGCATGTTCGGGTCTGTCACGCTCAATGCGCCCGTCTATGAGCGCCAGCAGGTTGTCGTTGTCGAAATCGCTGTAGTCTTTCAGGCTCAGATGGCGGAGGTTGCGCGAGCAAAGTTCCTGCAGGGCACGCTTTGAGAGGCTCTGATTATTGACGAAATAGCGCACTTTCTCTTTTTTGACCTGCCGGAAAGTGTTGCTCTCCTCGTTGGAGAGGCCCGTTGCTTCTTCATCGATCTGCCAGTTTACGCTCGATTCGCTCAGGCTCGCTTCGGCATCGTCAAGTCCGAGCGACGCAAGAATGGAGCGCATCAGGATGGACTTGCCGCTTCCGCTGGGTCCGGTAAAGACGATGAGGCCGTTGTCGAACTCCAGCTCCGCCTCTTTAAAGCTCAGATACTCTTTGAGGTAAAAACGCTCTATCATCTACGCACCCCAGTTGAGTTTTTCTTTAAGGACTTCAAAATAGTTAAACTCTTCACTGTGTACAAGCTGCGCAGACTCTGTCGCAAGCTGTATCTCAAGGGTGTCGCCCTGACCAAACTCATAGATATCCTGCCCGTCGATGATCGCCAGGGCGCTCTTGTCCGGTGTCTTGATCTGTATGACGAAATGTGCCGGCAATACCACCGGACGCTGTGTCAGGGAGTGCGGGCAGATCGGCGTCAAAGCGAAGACGTTCGTCTGCGGGAAAAGCACCGGTCCGCCAGCGGAGAGGTTGTATGCCGTGGAGCCTGTCGGCGTTGAGACGATGACACCGTCGCCGTAATAAGTATTAAATGATTTGTTATCGACATAGGTCTCAAGATGTATCATCTTCGAGATGGAGGGGCGTGTAATGACGATATCGTTGAAGGCCACGACCTTCTTGACACCATCCGCCGTTGTGATGCGCGCTTCGAGCATGGCACGTTTGTCGAGACTGTATTCGCCCTGCGCGACCTTTGCGACGAACTCGTCGAGGTCGGAAAAATTTGTATCTGCCAGAAAGCCCAGCTTCCCTGCATGTACGCCCATGACCGGGATATGGTACTCGAACGAACGGCGCACTGCCGATATGAGCGTACCGTCACCGCCGATAGTGACGAGCATGTCGACATTTTTGCACATGATGTCAAACTCCTGACCAAGCACTCCGATCATGCCGCCGTTGATGTTATCGATCATCACCTCGATGCCGTACGACTCGAAAGTACGCTTGGCTTCATAGAACATATCTTTCAGCTCCGGCGTAGAGGGACGCAGGAGAATACCGACTTTTTTCACACTCTTCAAAGCTGTTTCCAAATGGTTAAATTTTTCATTATTATAGCTCATATTTTCCGCTTCGCGTTTTTATGGGCAGTTTGCAATGCCACTCATGCAAATTTGAACGCTAAATACACACCATATCCTGCTTCGTATTAGTTAACCTCAAGCATCCCTTTGCTATAATCGCGAAAATTTTTATAAGGACTCCCCTCTTGAGAAGTCATTATTGTACAGAACTAAGTGAAACAAACGTAGGTGAAGACGTAACAGTTTGCGGGTGGGCGAACAGCACCCGTGACCATGGCGGCGTCATTTTCATTGACATGCGCGACAAAAGCGGTCTGATCCAGCTGGTGTGTGACCCTGCGGACAACGAAGCGGCACACAAGATTGCCAACGACGTGCGTGACGAATTCGTACTCATCGCCAAAGGGCGCGTACGCAATCGCGGCGAAGGCCTCGTCAACCCGCGCCTCAAGACCGGTGCGATCGAAGTCGTTGTCGATGAACTCATCATCGAGAACCGCAGCGAGCCGGTACCGTTTGTCATCGGCGACAAGAACGTCGGCGAAGAGACCAAGCTCAAGCACCGCTACCTCGAACTGCGCGATCCTGATACTTACGAGACGTTCCGTCTGCGCTCCAAAGCGGCCATCGCTGCGCGCAATGTTCTTGACGGCCTTGGATTCCTTGAGGTGGAAACACCTATTCTGACCAAGTCTACACCCGAGGGCGCGCGTGACTACCTTGTACCGAGCCGTGTACATGATGGCGAGTTCTATGCGCTTCCGCAGTCTCCGCAGCTTTTCAAGCAGCTCCTGATGGTAGGCGGTTTCGACCGCTACTTCCAGATCGCCAAATGTTTCCGCGACGAAGACCTGCGCGCCGACCGCCAGCCGGAGTTCACCCAGATAGACGTCGAGCTCAGCTTCTGTGACCAGGAGCAGGTTATCGCCATTGCCGAAGAGCTTATCGTCGGTATGTTCAAAGCATGCGGCCATGACGTAAGCGCACCGTTCCCGCGCATGACGCACGAAACGGCAATGGAGACGTACGGCTCCGACAAGCCTGACCTGCGCTACGGTCTTGAGATGGTAGACGTTATCGACATCTTCTCACGCTGTGACAACGAGATCTTCACCGCGATCGCCGCAAACCCTAAGATGAACCGCATCAAGGCGCTTAAGGTCCCTAAAGGTGACGAGATCTTCTCCAAACGCGAGATGAAAGGTTTCGAAGACTACGTCCGCAAGTTCGGCGCGAAAGGCCTTGGCTACTTCCAGATGAAAGAGGACGGTCTTAAAGGCCCTCTTACGAAGTTCTTCTCAGATGAGGACATCCAGGCGATCATCGACCGTACGGAACTTGAAGTGGGCGACGTCGTCTTCTTCGGTGCCGGCGACAAGAAAACGGTATGCGACTACATGGGCCGCTTCCGTATCTTCATCGCAGAGCATGAAAAGATGAACCTGATCGACCCGGACGTCTTCAAGTTCACATGGGTTGTCGACTTCCCGATGTTTGAAGTTGAAGAAGGCAAAGTGAAAGCACTTCACCACCCGTTCACACAACCTAAAGACCTTGTACACGACCACATCGAAGATATCGAGTCCATCGCGTACGACATCGTCCTTAACGGTGTTGAACTCGGCGGCGGTTCCATGCGTATCCACAAACCGGACGTACAGGAGAGCATCTTCAAGCTTCTGGGCATCGATGAAGAGGAGCAGGCTGAGAAGTTCGGCTTCCTGCTCGACGCGCTTAAGCACGGTGCGCCTCCGCACGGCGGTTTCGCCCTCGGTTTCGACCGTCTCATCATGCTCCTGACGAAAAAGTCGAGCATCCGCGACGTCATCGCATTCCCGAAAACACAGAAAGCATCGTGTCTGCTGACGCAGGCGCCAAGCCCTGTAGACAACACGCAGCTTCGCGACCTTCACATCCGTCTGCGCGAAAAGAAAGTACAGTAGATGAAAAAGCTCTTCTTGATCATCGGCGCACCGGGCTCGGGCAAGACGACCGATGCCGAGATGATCGCAGCGCGTAACAGCGGGATAAGCCACTACTCCACGGGAGACCTTCTGCGCGCAGAAGTCGCCAGCGGCAGTGAACGCGGCAAGCTCATCGACAGCTTCATCAGCAAGGGGATGATCGTTCCTATCGAGATCGCCATCGAGACCATCACCAGCGCCATCAAAAACGCACCCTGCGAGACCATCCTCTTTGACGGCTACCCGCGCAGTCACGAGCAGATGAACGAACTCGACAACTACCTTGCAAACGACGGTGACATCAAGCTCGTCAGCGTCATCGAGGTCGAAGTGAGCGAAGCCGTGGCACGCGACCGTGTTTTAGGCCGCGCGCGCGGTGCTGATGACAACACCGAAGTCTTTAACAACCGCATGAAGGTCTACACCGAGCCTCTGGCGGACATCCAGGCATTTTATACGCAGAAGAACCTTCTTAAAAAGATAGACGGCGAACGCAGCATCGAAGCTATTGTTGACGAGATGGAAGCGTTTGTCAAAAGTTTAATATAACCACAACAGGATTAGAAGATGAAAATTATTTTATTAGGCGCTCCGGGTGCCGGAAAAGGTACACAGGCGCAATTTCTTACCAAAGCGTTCGACATCCCTCAGATCTCTACGGGCGACATGCTCCGTGCAGCCATCAAAGCCGGTACGGAACTGGGCAAACTGGCCAAATCGTTCATGGACGAAGGCAAACTGGTAACTGACGAGATCATTATCGGTCTGGTCAAAGAGCGCATTACCGAAGATGACTGTAAAAACGGTTTCCTTCTCGACGGTTTCCCGCGCACCGTTCCTCAGGCGGACGCGCTCAAAGAAGCCGGCGTTGCCATCGATGCAGTCATCGAGATAGACGTTCCGGATGCAGAGATCGTCAAACGTATGTCGGGCCGCCGCGCACACCTGGCATCAGGCCGTACCTACCACATCGTCTATAACCCGCCGAAAGTCGAAGGCAAAGACGACGAGACGGGCGAAGAGCTTGTCCAGCGCCCTGATGACAAAGAGGAGATCGTCCTTGACCGCCTCAAGGTCTACCACGAGCAGACGGCACCGCTTGTAGATTACTACAGTGCAGAAGCACAGAACAACAGTGCCATCAAATACATCCGCATCGACGGAACGCAGAAGATCGACATCGTCGAAAAAGAGATTCTTTCTCAACTCAAATAATTTAGCGCTCCCCTCAGGGGTGTGCCAATACCTACAAGAAGTGCTCATGCCCTACTTCGTCTACATCCTCCGCTGCAGCGACGACACCCTCTACACCGGCATCACCAACGACCTTGAAAAACGCGTTCACAGCCACAACCACGCCCCCACCGGAGCCAAATACACCCGAAGCCGCAGGCCTGTCGAGATGGTCTATAGTGAGGAATGCGAAGATAAAAGTGCGGCGCTGAAGCGCGAGATGGCGATCAAAAAGCTCACGAGAGTGCAGAAACAGGCCTTGGTAGAAACCGGAATTTAGATCTTCTTTTGAAAATAGTGACAATCACGAGTGACATAAACTTCCATCGTCCCCGCCGTTAATCTTCTGCATTCTTAAGCCACATTAGAAAAGCGCTGAAGCTGACATGCTGATTTGTACTGCCGCTCTTTTCCAATTGAACTATGGGCCATGCGTAGGTTTTTTTGTTTTTGTTAAGATACGCCATGCCGTTGTAACTGCAAAATGTACTATCTTTTTTATAGTAAAAACTCTCTTTCTGAGGCGATAGGAAGAGTACGCCGTCACGTTCAAGATTGCACGCAGAAGCGTCTCGTACAACCTGCGTTAGCTTGGGCTTAAAACCATGCACGTAGTATTCTGCCGCACCTACCAGCGCTATCGGTGTATCATAGCTAAAAATAAATGCGCTATCGTTATGATCGTAGTATAGGGTCGAGCCGTTGTGAAGATAGACAGCACTGGTGTTTTCAGTGCTGATAATTAATGAGATATCTTTTTCGCTTAAGCCTGTGAAATAGCGGGATAAACGCTCAAGGAATTTTTCATTTGAATAGCGCTGGCGCATTTCACCGCTTAATGTAACGATAGAACCGGGATTTTCTATGCTGCTAAAGAGTTTGATGGCGGCCTGCAAGGTAATGGCATCTTTTTTCGGATATTTTTTATACGCATAACAAAGCATCTCCTCTTTATGTTGGGGATTTGAAAAGCAGATGTGGTCTGCTGCTGCACACGATATGACGCAAACAAGTGTAATTATTAATGCTGGTACCCGTGCAGTCATCTTAAGCCGAAATCCCATAATCTCTTCTCAGTGTGCCAAAGTGCATTCGAGTTCACTTATCCCTACGTCGCCCTTTGATTGAGCCGATACTGCGATAGAAACAACATCGGGCAGATTTTTAATATCCGAAAGCAATTGGCTTGCTGCTTGCAGTCTCTCATAGTCAGGGTTCTTGACATTGTGTGCGTAACTCTCGTTCTCAAGAAAGAGCGTGTTGTATTCGCTAATTTCACGCAGCTCTCTATGAATAGCTTGCTGGTAATTCAGATACATCGGCACAAGCCGATGCAGTTTTCCATCCCTTTTCAGCTCGTCGGGTTTGTTGCGCAGAAGATACTCCAGCGTAATTTGCTTCATTTTATTGTAATTTTTCTGTTCTGCTATCAAGTAGCCGAACTCTGCATAGAGAGCGGGATTTGCTTTTTTCATCTCCATTTCGATCTGATCCCAGTAGCGATCGAATGTAATAGAGTATTCCATAAAGCTCTCTTGAGCGCATTGCAACCTCTTCTCATCCACAGCATAACAGCTGAGTGTAAAAATAGACAGGCATAGTATTATTGTTGTTTTCATAATTATGATCCTTACCCTTTGCCAAGTCGACCGCTGTGGCGAAACCTGTTTTTGTGCTGTGAAATAAAAAAAGTAACTTGGCTAGAGCTGCTTATTACGGTAGGCATGATTTTCTCTGAAATGTATTTACTTGATCGCTTTTCACCAAACCTGACCAATTATCAAAATGATTGTTGTATATGGCTGTTGCGCTATATTGAATAACTGCCGTTTTGATATCATATTTGGAAAAAAATTCATTTGTAACAACTGTTGACTCATTTGTACGAAGCGTAACCAATCCAAGTTTATCGGTAGTAGGTATTACAAGTATGTTGTTTATCCAATTTTCTTTTGGTGCTATTGATATTTCAGCCGGTTTGCCGTCGT
>JBFEWT010000182.1:0-3167 GCA_041546225.1 Sulfurimonadaceae bacterium | reverse complement strand
CTGGCAGAAAGGGAGTATGCAGGAGTAGTCTCCGGCCTGTCAGCCCCGTGAACTAAGCCCCTGCTTGAGGGAGAGCTCTATCTCCGTTGCATACTCCGGGTTTTTGGCTGCCAACGCTTTGTCGAAAGAGACGATGATGTCTTTGTTGATGCGCGGATGGCGGCAGAGCCGCACTATTGCCATCTGGTAGTGTTCAAAATCCGGATGGGGACGCGAGCCGATCTTCTTGGGTATGACCCCGTATAACTCCACTATTTTCCCGGCCGCCTCCGCCAGCTGCGCAGCCGAACTGCTTTTATCTTTCAAAACAGCCAGCAGCTGCTCAAAGGTCTTCTCTGCCGCTTTGGGCTCTTTTGGCACGTCCGCCATAGTGCTTTGAGGGGCGCTTTGACGCGACTTTTGGCGCGAGATATAGATGATCACCAATACGATCAGAACGATCAATAAAACAAGTGTCGTAGCTATTAACGGCATATTGCCCATAAGAGTCCCCGCAATTCAAGTATGCCTATTGTAACAAAATAAGGGGTAAGCGGCAACTCTCAGGGAATGAAAAACAAGTGATTAGAGAAGAAAGAGGGGTGCAAGGCCCGAAGGCTTTGCAGAGTTTTTACCAGTGTACTTCTGTAGTGAACATATACGTCGTGTACTGATCTTTTGATACATCTGTATCAGGGTCTGTGTAGAGACCGTTGAGGATAAACTTGACGTTCTTGTCATACTGGTATGCCGCACCGGCGATTGCATACATACGTGTCAAATCGTCACCGACGATAACTGCATCTGTGCTGTTTTCTGCAGTCCAGACATCGTAACGGCCAATAAGTTCAAACTCTTTTTTCTCACCGAAACGGTACGTACCGTTGGCAGAGTAGCCCTTACCGTTAAAGTCATCAACCGCTACCGTATCTGTTGCAGCATTATTATCAGACATAACATACTGCGCAGAGACTAGCAGTGAAGGCATGTTGAAGACGGTATGTGCACCGTAGATCTTGTACATCTCACCGCCATTTTTCGTGCTGCTTGCATTGAGCTGACCGAAGAACGATGCATCGAAGTAGGTATCTTTCAGCGGCTTGCGCTTCTGCTCGCCGTTACCCAGGAAAGCTCCCGTAAAACGCCACTCGACTGAGTTGCCCGTACCGCCCTCTTTGGAGTGGTAACCTTCACCGTTGAAGATACCGACTTCAGATGTGAAGTATGGAGTCTTTGTCTTGAAGTTAACACCCAGGTCAGCAGAGTTTGTCAGGTGTGCACTCTCGCCAGCCTCAACAAATACCTTTGAGATCGAGCGGTACCACCAGCCCTGGTGCTCTTCGTAGTCGATCCACGGACGGTGAACCTGACCGAACTCGACACCTGTGAACGGAAGGATCTTGTCAAGATAGAGGTAAGCATACTTCAGGCGTACTTCCCAGCTGTCTTTATCTTTACCGTCAAGTTCGCTTGTATTCTGGAACGTATCCATTGTTACACGGAGGTAGCTCTTGGAGTCTTCTGCCAGGTAAGATTTAACCTGGAAGTAGTTACGACGCGTCTCGAAACCGCTCCAGTCGTTCACAGTAGAATCAGCATAGTCTACAAACTTGTAACCCAGGTAGTGAACACCGCTGAACTGCAGTTTGCTTGCCTTGGCTTTTACAGGTACGTAACCTTTTTCAGCGCTGACGAAGTCACCCATCTCTATACGGCCTTCAGCCTCTTTTGTAAATACCTGACCTGTTGCCGGATCAGTATAAAGCGTCAATGTCTCAGCGTATGCTACGCTGCCAAGTGTCATAGCTGCCAGTGCAGATGCTACTACTTTTTTCATAGTTACCTCGTTATTGTTTTTTTATAGTGACGGTATTTTAAAACAGTTTGGTTACATGATGATTACATTCGCGTAACATTGATGCAATATTGGTAACCGTTTTGTAATCTTTACACATAGAGTTAAAAGCCAACCGCTTAAGGAAGCTGTTAAACGGTTGGCAAAAACATAGGAATGGGTGGAGAATGAAACGTTGCCGCGGCCTGTGCGCGGCAGCATGAAGGAGTATAAAAAAGGCGGAGCTTACTTTACGTTAGCTGCCCAGTATTCGCGAATCATGTTCTTTGTAGCTTCAGGAAGCGCGATGTAACCGAGTTTCTTCGCCGCTTTGTCGCCGTTTTTGAAAGCGAAGTCGTAGAACGCGATGACTTTCTTGTTCATAGCCGCTTTTTCCGTCGGAAGAAGGATGAACGTTGCCGCTACGATCGGGTATGAAGTATCACCCGGCTGAAGTGCCAGCATTGCGTAGAAGTTGTCTTCTTTGGTCCATTTGGCGAATTTTGCCGCTGCCTGGAAGTGCTCTTCGCGTGCCGTCACCCATTTGCCGCTTGCCGTCTGAAGCGTTGCAGCAGCAAGGTTGTTCTTCTCTTTGTACGCGTTTTCGATGTAACCGATGGCAAAAGGCGTCTGCTTGACAAGGTTGGCAACACCTTCGTTACCTTTGCCGCCGATACCCGTTGCCCAGTCGATCGCTTTACCCGTACCGAAGTTGTCTTTCCAGTTGGCAGAGCTGTTGCTCAGGTAGTATGTAAAGTTGTAGGTAGTACCTGATCCGTCTGAACGGTGAACCACGATGATCTTTTCATCCGGAAGGTTGAGGCCTGCATTGTCCGCTTTGATGGCCGCATCGTTCCATTTTGTGATCTTGCCGGCGAAGATGTCTGCAACAACGCTGTTTTTCAGTTTGATCTGCTCATCAGCGATACCCGGAACGTTATAAGAGATAACGATTGAGCCGATGACCGCAGGGAACTGAAGCAGTTTCTTCTTTTTAAGGTCTTTGGTCTTAAGAGGCTTGTCAGAAGCACCGAAGTCAACGATACGGTTGCTGATCTGCTTGATACCGCCGCCTGAACCGATCGACTGGTAGTTGACACGGTTCTTGGTCGATTTCTGGTAGTTGTAAGCCCAGTCATAATATAGAGGAGCCGGGAATGAAGCACCTGCACCGTTGATCTTATCTGCCGCCATCATTGAAGTTGCAGCTACTGCAGCAACAATCAGGCCTGAAGCAATACGTTTTAGCATTGTTATTTCCTCGCTAGTGATTTCGTGGCAGCATTGTAAATCAACTCGGTAACAGAAAGGTTACAGGAAAATATGCGGATTTTACTCCTCTGCCTCTTCCTCT
>JBFEWT010000193.1:0-2938 GCA_041546225.1 Sulfurimonadaceae bacterium | reverse complement strand
ACGCCGACAAAGCGGACGCCTTAAAGATAGCTTCGTATGTAGTAACCCTCTCGGGCAAGAGCCCTACCCACCCCGAGTACATAGAAGAGGGGAACCTCTACTACAACGGCAACTGCGGCGGCTGCCACGGCGATGACGGCAAAGGACTCGGCGGCGCCTTTCCCGACCTGACGCTCCCCATGCTAAAAGGCGCGTCACTGCGCAAAGAGCGCCTAGGCCGCGAGATCAAAGCACTTCGCGCGACGATGCAGGAGCAGCGATGAAACTCAGGTACCTCGCCCACTACCCAAAGAATCTGCAAGATCAGATACGCGACCTCATTACCGCGGGAAAACTCGCGGAGTACATCCTGCAGCGCTACCCCGATGCCCATGAGATCAAGACCGACAAAGCGCTCTACGGGTACGTCTATGATCTCAAAGAGGAGTTTATGCGCAAGTCGCAGCCGCTGAGCAAGGTCGTGTATGACGGCAAGATACACGTCATCAACAATGCACTGGGTACGCACACCTACGCGGCGCGGGTTCAGGGTTCGAAGATAAAGATGAAAAACGAGATACGCATCGCGACCATGTTCAAGAACACGCCCGAAGCGTTTTTGCGGATGATCGCCGTGCATGAGCTGGCGCATCTGAAAGAGAAAGAGCACAACAAGGCGTTTTACAAGCTCTGCAAGCACATGGAGCCGCACTACCACCAGCTGGAGTTCGACGTGCGGCTCTACCTCACGCAGATCGAGAGCGGCGGCAAGCTCTACTAGCTGTTTATCTCTTTCACGCGCCCAACGTCGCCGCCGACAAGCTGCACTTTGATGCCGTGCGGATGCGTGGGCGACTTGGTAAGTATCTTGGCGACGACGCCGTAGGTGAGGTAGCCGCTCTGCTGGTCCTCTTTGAGGACAATGCCGACCTTCTGGCCGCTTTTTATGTCTGCACGTCTTTTGCCGTCCATTACAATCCTTCTATTAAATCATTGGCGCAATCTTAGCATAGATGTCTCCATGCGAAACAGCTTTTTACTCTTGCGCACCTTGCATTCCGCATCTGTTTTGACACACCGAACATTCTGGTATAATCTTATCAATTTGTTAAACATCAGATTTACATGCAAGGATTAACATGCAAACAAACGAGACGACACAGCTGGGCGGCAAGAGTGTTCACCTGAGCGGCAACCTGCTAAACGTAGGCGACGAAGCACCCGAAGTAACACTGGTACGCTCCGACCTTCAAGACGTGACCATCGGCGGCAAAGGCGACAAGGTACAGCTCTTCATCGTCGTCCCTTCACTCGACACCGACGTGTGTGCGAGAGAGACGCGCGAGTTCAACCTGATGCTCTCTACGCTGGACATCGTCGAGAGTACGGTCATCTCCATGGACCTTCCTTTCGCATCCAAGCGCTTCTGTTCGCTTGACGGCATCGACAACGTGACGGCGGTCTCTGACTACATCGACAAGGATTTCGGAAAGAAATACGGCGTATTGATGAGCGACGGCGGCCTTAAAGGGATGCTCGCACGCTCCATCTTCGTCGTCAACGAGTACGGCGTCATCACCTATAAATCTATCATGAACGATGTAGGCGAAGAGCCAAACTACGAAGAGGTGCTCGCAGCGGTCAAAGACGCCCGCCTCTAAGCTTCCCCCTCCCCGCTTTGCGCGGGATCTTCCAACCTACTTACTCTCAAACCTGTAGATAAACTGTAAAAAGAGTTTCGACGCGTCATTGTCGGCAATGGCATTTTTCGTAATAAAATCGCCTGCTTTGAGGTAGGCGCCGATGGCCAGCAGCTCAAGCGACTTCGTGGCTTTATACTTCACGATAAGGTCGAACTCGTCACCCACGTGGGTATAGCTGTTGCCCGGCAGGTTGCTGTATCCGTATGCGTACCACTTGTCTGCTGCGCTGGCGAGGTGGAAACGGTGGTACGCCGCCTCTACGTTCAGCTTCGTCGCGGGTGTGAGGTTCAGGCTCAGCTGTGTGTCACGCATGTTCTTCCAGATCATCACGTCCATTCGACCGTAGTGACCGCCGTCATTGGCACCGAAAGGCGTGGAAAACGTATTGGTCTGCGCATCGGCCGGGTCTTTGTCTCCGCTGGAGTAGACATAACCGGCGAGAAGCCTCGGTTTGAACGCTCCGGAGAAACGGTAGCCGCCCTTGATGACATAGCCATGGGCGTTGTGCGTCTTCGAGCCGGTCGTACCGAAGGACTTGGCGAATGTCGCGTCATAGATGAAGCCCGGCGCATAATCGTAAACCCGCATACCTGCCCAGTAGTGGTTCTGGTACGGTACGCTCTCGTGGTGCAGCGGGTTGCGCCACGCCCCGAAGGGTTCTATACTCATGGAACCGCTCTCAACATGTCCGTAGATCCCGACGCCTTGAAAGCGGTGTTTCTCTACGATACTGAAGTCATCGGTCTCTTTGACGCGCGTCTGTCCGTACCACACATCCAGAAACTCCTTCCCGTCGCGGTACGAGAGGTGCGCCGCGTCCCAGAGCCATCCCATCGTGTTGCCCCATTTTCCCGGCCCGAAGATACGCCGGTCGCCGTAATTCAGCTGCTGACGCCCGAGGGTCAAGGTCAGCTTCTGCGTCAAAAACGACTTTTTGCGCAGGTAGGTCGCAAAGAGCTCGAGATGGTCGTCGTAAAAGTGCATCATATACTCGTCGTCCGTACCCCTGTTGACGAGAAAGTCCTCATCATCGAGCGACGAGCCCCATGCGCGGGAGTCGTAGAACGAAAGGCGGTACTCCCACAGGGCCGAAGGCCGGTAGGTCACTCCCGCGATGATCTGCTGCAGGTACATCGTGTCACTGCTTTCACCGCGCACCGTGCCCTTGGCATCTACCGCTTCGTCGCCGTACGCCTTTTTATTGAGACCGTCGTAGCGCTCGTAGCGCCCGCGGTACTGCGCGTCGAAGGTGATGT
>JBFEWT010000133.1:0-5259 GCA_041546225.1 Sulfurimonadaceae bacterium | reverse complement strand
GCTGCTCCTGTGTCTCAATCCCTTCGGCAACGACCAGCATATTGAAATTGTGTGCCAGTGTGATGATGGCATGGACAAGGTTTCTGTCGCTCTGTGAATGCTCCAGCACATCGATGAACTTTTTGTCTATTTTCAAGACATTGCTGGAGAGGTTGCGCAGGTAGCTGATAGAGGAGTAGCCCGTTCCAAAGTCATCGATCGCGATGGATATATCCTTGCTCTTGATACGTTCGATGAGGTCGAGCTGCGCCTGGGTGTTTTTGACCAGGACGCTTTCGGTGATCTCTATCTCGAAGTTTTCGGGGTTGATCGCTTCTTGTGAGAGTTTTTTGAGCATCACGTCGCAGAACTCGTCGCTGCTGAACTGCGCTGCAGATACATTCAGGCTGATCTTTATCGCGATACCCTTACGCTGCCACTGGCTTAGCTGTTCGACGGCACTGTCAAGCAGGTACTCGCCCAGGGGGATGATCAACCCGGTCTCTTCGGCTACGGGAATGAACTGCAGCGGGGACATGACGGTATTGCCTGAAGCATCCATCCAGCGTGCCAGCGATTCCGCACCGCTTATCTCCATGGTGCGGATATTGAACTGGGGCTGATAATGGAGGGTGATCGACTCTGTTTTGATCGCCTGGCGCAGTTCGTGCTCGATATGCAGGAACTGCCATGAGTTCTCTGAAAGCGTTTTTTGAAAGAAACCGATGTTGTAGATAGTGTTCTGTTTGGCGTGGTACATCGCCGTATCGGCATTCTTGATCAGGCTCTCGACATTTTCGCCATGTTCGGGGAAGCAGGCGATACCGATGGTCGCGTCGATATGCAGCGGAATACTGCTGATGACAAACTCGCTGTTGATGCATTCGAGCAGCATCTCGGCTTTGCGGCGTACTTCGGTCATATCATTGACAACAGGAATGACCACGACAAATTCATCACCCCCGAAACGGCTGATGAAATAGTCGAAGGGTTTGTCTGTATTGAGGCGCACGGCAAGTTCATGCAGCAGTTTGTCTCCGAGACTGTGGCCGTGGGTGTCGTTGATATGCTTAAAGCGGTCCAGATCGACAAAGAGAACGGCAAAAGATCTCTTCTCCTGTTTTGATGTGGCGATAAGGTTGGTGATGAGTTCATGCATGTAGCGGCGGTTTGGCAGTTCCGTCAGCGGGTCGTATTCGGCCAGGTGCTGGATCTCGAGTTCATAGCCCTTGCGTTTGCTGATGTTGAGCGATGTGGAACGGTAGGCGGTGATGTTGTGTTCATCATCGTAGATCGCCGAACAGTAATATTCGATCCATTTCAGCGCGCCCGATTTGGTCTGGATACGCAGTTCGATGTAGTGGCTCTCGTCGTGTTTGGCTATTTCGCTTCTAAACGCATTCCACTTTGGCCGGTCTATATCGAGGATGAGCGACTCGAGAAGGTGCGGATCGGCATAAAACGCGTCAGGTGTATATCCCGTGATATGCAGTGCTGCATTGGACACGTATGTATAGTTGTGCTGCGTGTCTTCGATACAGGAGAGCTCCGGCGCCATCTCCACCAGAGCATGCATCAACCGGCTTTTTTTGTTGAGGTGCCTGCGCATGTAGGTGATCGCGCTGAGAAGAAAACCGATGACAAGGCTGAGCGTTACAGGGGCTATGAGATAGATCGGCTGGAACTGTTTGTGGACAAAGATGACCTGAAGTGTGAAAACGACACCTATTATAAGCATTACCAGAGATGTATACTTGAGATAGATGCGGAAAAAAGAGATTTTCTGTTTCACTTGAACGGGCCTTTCTCTAAATGAGCCCTCATTGTACAGTGTTGAATCTTTCCAGAAACTAAAAAGCTGTAGCTCAAATATAAATAATTGTAATTATAGGCTTTCCGGGCCGGAGAACTGGAGCGGCTGCAGTATCTCTTTGGTGTCGTCGTAGGTCACAGCATCAAGAAGAAGGGTGAGTTTGCCCTCAACAATAGCATCGACGACGATAACAGGGGTGAGGCTGTAAGGGGTCTGCAGCAGCTGCGTGCGAACCTTAAGGTCATCGGAATGGTTTTGGGGCCAGTAGATCAGTTCTTCGGTGTAAAGATGGTTGGTGCCGGCGAGGGCATTATAGGTGTCGATGGTGATGAATTTTACGTCGTCGCGGTTGAAATAATGCAGGTCGCCGATGCTGTATTCTACCTTTCCCTGTGCACGTTTGCGCGGCAGGGTGGAGTAGGCAAGCGCATGTGCGGTGATGACGTCGGTCTTGCCGCTTAGGAGTGTGCAGCTGAACTGGCGGTAGTTTAAAAACTTCTCTTTGACGATGCGGTATTCGATGCCTTGTTCTTCAAGCTGTATGCGTTTTTCATACATTTGCAGACGCTCTTCGATGGAAGCGGGCAGGACGCCTGCATTGATGGGGGAGAACATCTCGTCGAGAAGTTTTTGCTGCTGCTCGCGCTGCATGCTGATGCCGTAAAGGCAGCCGCAGTAGTCCTGACGGTAGAGCTGCTGCTCTTTGGTGACGCGGCTCTGGTCCTGCGTGCCGCCGCCGCTTCGGTAGTCGACGAAGACAAACTCCACGCCGTGCGCTTTCTCAAACGCTTCGCCGCTCGCTTTGAGCTGCTGCTGGGACTTGAGCGGGCTCACCAGCAGGGTGGTGGTCATCTTCTTCTCGCCGAGTTCGAGCGCTTTTTGCGCACTCACTTCGAAGCGGCGGTCGAAACAGACCTCGCAGCGTTTCCCTTTTTCGGGTTCTTTTTCCAGACCGCGTACGGCGTCCATCCATGTTTCAAAGTCGTACGGCCCTTCGAGGAGTTCCATGCCGAGCTTTTGACAGCTGCGTTTGACGTCAAGATAGCGCAGGCGGTATTCGGAGTAGGGGTGGATGTTGGGGTCGTAGAAGAAGCCTGTCAGCTTCTCTTGCGGGAAATCCTGCTGCAGTTTCTCCAAGAAGAAGTGCGAATCAACGCTGCAGCAGATGTGTACGAGCATGGTGCTTAGTCGCGGTCTGCCATGATTTCGATAGTATCGATGCTGTCCTGACCTTCGATGGAGTCAAGGACTTCCATGCTCTCCTGGTCAGTGTCTTCAATGCCGCCGAATACCGTGTGAACACCGTCAAGGTGCGGGCACTGTACGAAACAGATAAAGAACTGGCTTCCGCCTGTGTTCGGACCGGCGTGCGCCATAGAGAGTGTACCTTTGACGTGACGGTGCGTGTTAAGTGCAGTCTCACATGGGATAGCCCAGCCCGGACCGCCTGTACCGCTGCCGTGCGGACAGCCGCCCTGAGCCATGAAGCCCGGGATAACGCGGTGGAAGTTAAGGCCGTTATAGAAGCCGTCGTTTGAGAGTGTCGCGAAGTTTGCAACAGTGTTCGGCGTTTCGTCAACGTAAAGTTTGATCCACATAACGCCTTTGCTGGTTGTTACTTTTGCCCACTGGAATTTTTCCAGCTCTTCTGCACTGTATTCGTATGTTTTAAGTTCTTTTCTTCCGAACATTATCGTTTCTCCAATAATTTTAATTGTCGAATTATATTCTAATTTTCTTAATCGCCTTAATACAACTGCCGTTTTTGAAGAATGTTAAAGAAAGCATTGCTATAGTTGCATGAACTATCAGTATGGAGCGATACCTCATGTATTCTGAAATCTACAAAAAGATCGACGCCGACCCGGTCTTTCACGAACTGGTGAAACGGCGCAGACGTTTTTCCATCATCCTGACGGCAGTGATGCTGGCGGTCTATTTCGCCTTTATCCTTACCATCGCCTATGCGCCGGAGCTTTTCGGCACACCGCTTTTTGAAGGGGCATTGAGTACGGTGGGCATTCCCGTGGGCATCGGGGTGATCCTGATCGCCTTCGCGCTGACGGGCATCTATGTGCGCAAGGCCAACAGCGAGTTTGACGCCATATTAAACAAGCTCAAAGAGGATGTAGGGGTGCCGCATGATTAAGTGGTTCCTCTTTTTAACGCTGGCGACAACCCTCTTTGCCGCCGAAGCGTTCAGCGGCGATGCAGAGAAACAGCCGCTTAACATGGCGGCCATCGTGATGTTCGTCGCCTTTGTCGGCGCGACGCTGCTCATCACCTACTGGGCTGCCAAGCGCACGACGACGGCCAAGGATTTCTATACGGCAGGCGGCGGCATCACCGGTTTTCAAAACGGCCTCGCCATCGCGGGGGACTATATGTCCGCGGCCTCGTTTCTGGGTATCTCGGGGCTGGTCTACCTGAACGGCTACGACGGGCTCATCTACTCCATCGGCTTTCTGGTGGGCTGGCCTATCATCCTCTTCCTCGTCGCGGAGAAGCTGCGCAACCTCGGCAAGTTCACCTTTGCCGATGTCGCTTCCTACCGCCTCTCCCAGGGCCGCATCCGTACCCTCGCGGCGTTTGGCTCCATTGCGACGGTGACGCTCTACCTTATCGCACAGATGGTCGGTTCGGGCAAGCTCATCGAGCTGCTCTTCGGGCTGGATTACGAAGTGGCGGTCATACTCGTGGGCGTGCTGATGATCCTTTACGTCACCTTCGGCGGGATGCTGGCGACGACCTGGGTGCAGATCATCAAGGCGGTACTGCTGCTCTCGGGTGCGACGTTCATGGCCTTTATGGTGGCGATGCAGATGGGCTTCAGCTTCGAGACGCTCTTCGCCAAGGCGGTAGAAGTGCACGACAAGGGGCTTGACATCATGAGCCCGGGCTCGCTGGTAAGCGACCCGGTCTCGGCCATCTCGCTGGCGATCGCGCTGATGTTCGGTACGGCGGGCCTGCCGCACATCCTCATGCGTTTCTTTACCGTCAGCTCCGCCAAAGAGGCCAGAAAGTCAGTCTTTTACGCGACGGGCTTCATCGGCTACTTCTATATGCTCACCTTCATCATCGGCTTCGGCGCGATCGTTCTGGTCTCGACAAACCCGGAGTATCTCGAGATGGGCAAACTCATCGGCGGCAACAACATGGCGGCGATCCATCTTTCGCACGCGGTGGGCGGCGACCTCTTCCTCGGCTTTATCTCGGCGGTGGCCTTCGCGACCATACTCGCGGTGGTCTCCGGCCTGACGCTGGCGGGTGCCTCGGCAATCTCGCACGACCTCTACGCCAACGTCTTCAGAGCGGGCAGACATGATGAGAAGATGGAGATGAAAGTCTCCAAGATCGCGACCGTGGCGCTGGGCGTCGTCGCCATCGCACTGGGTATCGCGTTCGAGTCGCAGAACATCGCCTTCATGGTCGGCCTCGCCTTCGCCATCGCGGCATCTGCGAACTTC
>JBFEWT010000119.1:0-6858 GCA_041546225.1 Sulfurimonadaceae bacterium | reverse complement strand
GATGGTAAAGAGTTTCTGCGTAAAAGCCGCAATATGAGTGTGGAGGAAGTCGTAGAGACGATACGCCGCCCCTACGAGATTATGATGCGCTAACGATTAGCGCATAAATGCGATGAGTGCCGCGGTGACTGCGACATTAAGCGATTCTACGCCGCGGCTATTTCTATTGATTCGGGATTTGAGCCAAGCCCAAATCCCTACGCTAACGCTTAGTTCGCCTCGGCAGCGCGCCCGTGGGGCTGGCCCCACTATTTCATGAACGCGATGAGTGCTGCCGTGACTGCGACATTAAGCGATTCTACGCCGCGCTGCATGGGGATGGAAAGCGCACTGTTGCAGAGTTTCTGTACTTCGGGGCTGACCCCTTCGCTCTCATTCCCCAGCACGAACACCGACTTTTTTACAGGCTTCAAAGAGTAGATATCCTCTGCGGCATGCGACGAGAGCGCATAGATATCCGCCCCGTTTCCACGCAGTTCTTTCAAGACGCCCTCAAGCGTATTGCAATAGAAGATGTTGATCTTGAAAAGCGTTCCCGCACTCGCTTTGATGACCAGAGGCGATATCTTCGCACTGCTCTTTGTCGGCAGGATGATGCCGTCGATGTTGCCCGCCGCCGCGGAACGGACGATCATGCCGAGGTTTTGCGGGTTCTGTATGGCGTCAAGGGCGAGAAGACGGTAAGAATCGCCGAGTGCTTCGCTGATCTTGTCGGATTTTTTATAGTTTGGCGCGATAATGTCCGCGGCGACACCCTGATCCTGCTTCGCATTTTTGGAGATGCGCGAAAGCTGTTCTTTGGAGTGGTATGCGACCTCTATGCCGCGCTGTTCGGCGAGGGAAAGGATCTGCTTGATAGGGCCTTCGGGCTTGTTGCTCTTGGCCAGATGGATCTTATGGATCTTTACGGAAGGCTCTTCCAGGGTCTCAAGGACGACATTTCGGCCATAGACCGTGATCAGCGATTCGAAAAACGCTTTTTTCCTGGTATATTCAGCCGAATCGTTCACGCTACACCAACCGCTTGGCAAGCTCTTTGCGGTAGGCTTCCACATCGAAACTCTTGAGCTTGGAGACACCGCTGTCAAATGCCGCCTGCGCTACAGCACTCGAGACTTCGACTATCAGTCGCTTGTCAAAGGGTTTTGGGATGATGTACTCAGGGCCAAAGGCGAGCTTTGTAGCGTAAAGTTCGTTTAAGTACTCGGGCACCTCGTCACAGGTCAGTTTCGCCAGCGCTTTCGCCGCGGCGATCTTCATCTCCATGTTTACACAGGTCGCACGCACATCAATGGCACCGCGGAAGATAAACGGGAACCCCAGTACATTGTTTACCTGGTTAGGAAAGTCGCTGCGTCCGGTGGCTATGATGGCATCGGGGCGCACCTTGCGTACCTCATCAGGGTAGATCTCCGGTGTCGGGTTGGCCAGAGTGAACACTATGGGCTGTTTTGCCATGGACTCGACATCTTCGAGGGTAAAAGAGCCCGGTTTGGAGAGGCCGACGACCATATCGGCATCTTTAAATGCCATCTCCACGCATGCTGTCTTGCAGACTACGGCAAACTCTTTTTTGTACTCGTTCAGGTCGTCGCGGCTGGTATTTACAACCCCTTTGGAGTCGATCATATAGATCTCCTGGACACCAAGGTGACGGTAAAGGCGTGCACAGCTGATGGCTGCGGCACCTGCACCGACGATGACCACTTTGAGCTTTGCAAGTGTACGGCCGGTCAGGTGACATGCGTTGATCATCCCGGCTGAAGAGATGACTGCCGTACCGTGCTGATCGTCATGCATAACAGGGATATCAAGCTGCTTGTCAAGTCGTCGCTCTATCTCGAAACACTCCGGCGCTTTGATGTCTTCGAGGTTTATGCCCCCGAAAGTCGGCGCGATAGCCGAAACGACGCTGCAGAAGCGCTCAACGTCTTTCGTATCCACTTCAATGTCAAAGGAGTCCAGACCGCTAAACTTTTTGAAGAGTACCGCCTTGCCTTCCATGACCGGTTTCGATGCCAATGCGCCAATGTCACCCAGCCCCAAAACCGCCGTACCGTTGGAGATAACGGCGACCGTATTGCCCTTGGACGTATAGCGGTAAGCATTTTCCGGATCTTTTTCGATCTCCAGACACGGCACGGCGACACCCGGGGTGTACGCCATGCTCATGTCCTCTTGCGTAGCGAACGGCTTGGTCGCCTCAATGGCGATCTTGCCCGGACGCGGCTCTTCGTGGTAACGAAGGGCCTCTTCGTCGGTTATTTTCCGCTGACTCATGGTGCTACGCCTTCTGCTTTTAAAATGTTGTTAATACGCAACAGTGTCTCATCAAGACCGATGATCGCCATCACGCTGTCGAGACCCGGACCGGCAAGTTTGCCCATAAGCGCCATACGCAGCGGCTGACCGATCTTGCCGAACCCTATCTCTTTCTCTTCGACAAGGGCTTCCATTACTCCGTGGTAGTCGCTTGGCAGATGCAGTTCCTGCGCTGCAGTGAGCTTTTGCGCAAAGCTTTCAAGCACCTCTGCGGCCTCGCCCTTGAACGCTTTTTTCAAGCCTTTCTCATCATAGGCAGTCGGTGTTTCGAGTATCTCTTTGATCAGCGTCGCCATATCGCTCAGAGTCTTGGCGCGGTCTTTCACCTCGTCAAGTACGATCTCTTTTTTATCATGGCTTGTCAGGTAGATCTCATACGCTTCAAGCTCTTTGGCAAGCTTGTCGTTAGATGAGTTCTTGATATAGTGGGCATTGAGCCAGTCCAGTTTTTCAGTGTTGTAGATCGAAGCGGACTTGTTGATGTCTGCCGGGTTGAAAAGCGCTTTCATCTCCTCCATAGAGAAGATCTCCTGATCGCCGTAGCTCCAGCCGAGGCGCACGAGGAAATTAAGAAGCGCTTCGGGGCTGTAGCCCATCGTCTTATAGGCCATTACGTCAGTCGCACCGTCACGCTTTGAGAGTTTCTTGCCCTCGCTGTTGTGGATCATCGGTACATGGTAAAAGGCCGGAAGGTCAAAGCCCAGCGCTTCGTAGACGACCATCTGCTTTGGCGTGTTGGAGAGGTGGTCGTCACCGCGGATGACTTCGTTCACCCCCATCAGGGCATCGTCGATCGCGACGACAAAGTTATACGTCGGCGTTCCGTCCCCGCGGGCAATGATGAAATCGTCGAGTATATCATCGACTTTGAATGTCACGTTCCCTTTGATGCCGTCTTTGACGACATATTCACCGCCCGTCGGCGCTTTGATACGCACGACCGGCTGGATCCCTTCGGGCGGCGTTCCGTCAAAGTCGCGATAACGCCCGTCGTAACGCGTACGCTCTTTGCGGGCCATCTGCTCCTCACGCAATGCGTCAAGTTCCTCTTTGGACATATAGCAGTAATAGGCCTTGCCCTCTTCGAGCAGCTGGTCAATATATTTTTTGTAAATATCCGAGCGCTGTGACTGGTAGGTGATCTCACCATCGTGCTCAAGGCCTACCCATTCGAACGCATCCAAAATCGCCTGCGTTGCCGCTTCACTGTTGCGGCTAATATCCGTATCTTCTATACGAAGTACAAACTTGCCGCCTTGCTTGCGTGCCCAGAGATAACTAAAAAGCGCAGTACGCAAACCGCCGATGTGAAGATAGCCCGTCGGGCTCGGAGCGAAACGTGTTACAACCATTTATTGCCTTTATTACTCTCATCTTGCATTGCCCCTACCGCAGACGGTTGAAGCGTGGATAAACAAGGAGCGGATTTCAATTGTGGAATTTTAGTTTATGCTATGTTAAAAGCGGGTAAAATACCCCCATTTTATAAAGAAGCGTGATAATGATCAAACAATTACTGATTTTACTTCTGGTGACCCTGCCGGTCGCTGCAGAGACTCTCAACGGCGTCGCAATAATGGTCAAAGACCGCCCTATCACCCTTTTTGACCTCAAAGAAGAGATGGATAAAAACGGCCAGAAGCGCGATATTGCCATCGACACCCTTGTCCGCACCGAGCTCGAAGCTGTCGAAGCCGAAGCACGCGGTATTACGGTCTCAAACCAGGAGGTCTATGACGATCTCAAAAAGATCGCCGAGCAAAACGGTATGAGTGTCATGGAGTTTTACACTTCCGTGCAGCAGACCCAGAATATGACCGAAAAAGAGCTGAAAGCAAAGATACGCACCAAGCTGCTTACGCAAAAACTCTACGGCGCCATCGCTTATGAGAGACTTCAGGAAGCGGATGAGACCGAGATAGAGGAGTACTACAACCTGCATATCGCCGAGTTCTCCCGTCCGACCAGCATTACGGCCACCGTCTACCGCAGCCCTTCTCAAGCCAAACTCCAAGAGAAGCTGGCCAATCCGATGCTCTATGCACCGCAGATCCAGCAGGAGAACGTCACACTCGAATACGACAAGATCAATCCCCAGCTGGCCGCCTTGCTTGCACAGACCGAAGCCTACAGTTTTACCCAGATACTACCCGACCAGAACGGTTTCATCAGCTTCTATGTACAGAAGAAAAATGACGTAACCACCCAGCCGCTTGAAGCGGTCCGCAACCAGATACTCAATGCGATTATGCAAGAGAAACGCGGCCAGATACTCAACGACTACTTTACCCGCCTGAAACTCAATACAGATATCAAGACGATCCGCCTGCCGTAGAGTGACGGATACGCCCCTTCACTTATCAGTTGCCTGATTTTAATGCATTGAGGACATCGGTATTGCCGCGTACGATCTTTTTGATGACGTCGCTGTAAAGTTTCGGCATATCGCGTTCAACCCCGCCTTTACCTCCGCTCCAGAAACTTCCTTTGATATAGATCTTGTCACCGACCACGTCGTTTTTGGCCAGAACCTTCCGGGTATCGTCAAGGACCTCTACACTCAGCAGATAATCAAACGTGGCGTTCTGATAGGCATCAAATTTCCATTTCAGGATATCGACGACGAGCGTCTTATCGCCATTATCGCCGATAAAGCCCAATGCGCTCAGGTCATTTTCAAGATCGCCGCGAAGCAGTTGCGACAGGGCAACGTGGTCTTTCGTATTTACGTTAAAAGGGTTGCCGAAACCTCCACGATACGTTCCTATATACGAGACAGGTTTCTCCTTGCTCTTGATATATGGCCGCTCGTCATTTACCACGACCGTGACCTTCGGATAGCTCTCCGCAACGGCAGAGGCCGGCTCCGCTTTATACTCCAGTGCCACTTTTTGCTTTACTGCACATCCTGTAGCTATAAAGCTCAACGCAAGCAATACCGAGAAGAGAAATGACTTTTTAATCATGTGATATCCTTTGATATGATTTTTTTTGTTAAATAAAGTATAGCATATAACTTTATGAACCCGCTTGCAGCTTCTTTGGATCGCGGCACCGTTCCCTTCATTTTGATGTACGCAAACCCTCTTCTATGCAGAGGGCGGCACCCGCTAAAACAAGTGTGATATAATGCTGAAAATCATCAAGAACATCTAAAGAACAGAGGGGTAACAATGGGTCTTAAATCTGACATCTGGATACGCGAAAAAGCACTGCAGGAAGGAATGATCACACCGTTTTGTGAAGACCAGGTAGGACAGGGCGTCGTCAGTTACGGCCTGAGTTCATACGGGTATGATATCCGTGTGAGCGACGAGTTCAAGATCTTTACAAACCTCAACTCGACCGTGGTCGATCCGAAACATTTCGACGACGCCAATGTCGTTGACTATACCGGTGACATCTGTATCGTTCCGCCGAACTCGTTCGCGCTGGCACGTACGGTCGAGTACTTCAAGATCCCGCGCGACGTGTTGGCGATCTGTCTGGGTAAGAGCACCTATGCACGCTGCGGCATCATCGTCAACGTCACCCCGTTTGAACCGGAGTTCGAAGGGCATATCACCATCGAGATCTCCAACACCACCCCGCTGCCGGCGAAGATCTACGCCAACGAAGGGATCGCACAGGTACTTTTCCTGCAGGGTGACGAGATGTGCGAGACGAGCTACAGGGACAAGCGCGGCAAATACCAGGGCCAGGAGGGGATCACCCTTCCGAGGATCCTCAAATAAAAACCGTCTCCACCCTCTGGGGCGTTACCGTCTTGACTCTGGTCGCAGGTATACTCATCCCCTTTGTCATCGGCTTCACCGACATCGTACTTAGAAACGCCGTTTCGGGTATGCTTGAACAGCCTTACCTCGCATTGGTGAGTTTTGCCGTTCTTGGAGGGGGCTACATCCTTGGTTTCCGGGCACTCTGGCACTGGCTGGCGGGCATGCACCGATTTGACAAGCCCTTTACCCTTCTGAGACTCTCTACCGTGGGCGTCATCATCTCGTCTATTGTGCAGTTCATATTTCTTTTTCAGCCGGAGAACCTCGTTTCAAACGCTGTATGGCTTGCCTTTTTTACTGTCACCTGCAGCTTTTTTTATCTCATCGGCCGCCTGCAGCTTAATCGATATTAAATTAATTTACTGCTATTATTCCAGCAATACATTCACTAAAGGATCCACATGTTGCATGAATACCGTGACATCATCACTCACATGAAGCAAAATGAAGCAGCCAACGCGCACTTCCTGAAAATCTTCGACAAACACAATGAGCTTGACGACCAGATCACAAAAGCGGAAAACGGTTCTCTTCCATTGACAGATTTCGAAATGGAAAACCTCAAAAAAGAGAAGCTGAAGCTCAAAGACGAGGCATATGCCAACATCCTAAAGTATAAAAAAGAGCACAATCTTTAATTAAAAGGGCTCTCCCCTTTTAATCATTTACCCACAAACTCGACCACCTTCTGCGGTGGTCTTCCTATAACAGCTTTATCTCCCATGACCACTATCGGACGTTCAATCAGTTTCGGATT
>JBFEWT010000003.1:0-36879 GCA_041546225.1 Sulfurimonadaceae bacterium | reverse complement strand
AAGCTGTGCATCGCTGTAGCCCATGCCGTTGATCGGTGAAGCAGCGTTGTCCGGGTCAAGGACGAAAGAAGCCTGACCGTCAAGCATCGCGATGTTTTCCTGAGGAACGCCCCAGTAGGTCAATGTATACCACATACGTGCCGTACCTGCCATCAGGCCGCCGTCACCCTCTGCGAGCAGCAGCAAGAACATGTCTTTGCGTGCATCGATACCGTACATATGGAACGCCATGTCCATCTCTTCGCCGGTAAAGACAGGTTTTGGAACATTTGACACGCCGTCGAAGCGTGATACGCCCGTATCGGTACAGCCGTCAGTACGGTCATAGACGAATACGTCCGTGCCGTTTGCTTTGATGTACGGCAGGCCGGCCGCCGCGTTGTCCTGAACAGCACCGACTTGCATGACAAAGAGTTTGCCCTTGCCTTCTGGTTTGGTGTTTTCCCAGTCTGTGATCCACTGTGCTACCGTTGCCGCTGAAACAAGACCGTGCGTGTTCTGCGTGTAGTTCGCATCGGAGACCGTTGCGTAATCCGCCGGTTCCTGTACTGTTACCGCTGTTGTGTCATCACTGCTGCTGCCGCACCCTGAAAGTCCCAATACCGCAGCCGTCATAAGTGACAGCGCTACTCCTCTATACATCATCTGTGCTCCTTAATCATTATTGTGTTTTGGACCTGAGCTGTGATGAGTATTCATCATCAAGCGTTCCAAATCATAATAATTTTTGATGTTTTCATGTTAATTCATGTGATAAAATTGTAATGGAAAAAAGTTTCGTAGAAGTTTCGTTTGAGAAGAGGAGTGCCGAATATAGCACTCTTGACCGTTCAGGATATTAGAAGTGCTTTAGCAGAGCAAAAACAGTTTTGTACGCTAAGCGATCTCTTTTATCACATCTGAAAGCTGCTTGGCTTTTTCTTTGCGGATCTCGCCCTCGATGATGTTTTCGCGCAGTTTCTTGTAAAAACCGGAGACATAGGTCGCTACCCCCGTAAAGAGTGCCAGGAAGAGCAGCTTTAAACCGATGTTGATCCCGCTTACCTTTTGCGTAGTAAACTCCTCGGTGATCGTACCGAACTCCACACTGCCTGTCTGTATGGCCGCAAAGACCATCAAGACATAACATACGAAACTCAAGACACCCGCAAGAAAGGTCAGTTTCGGCGAAAAACGCACCACCGCAAGCCCAATCCAGATAAAGTAGAGCATAAACGCTTCGGTCTTGAACGTACGGTAACTGCCGATCTGATAAAGGAAAAAGGAGAGTATGAAGATGTCTACCGCGACGGAGACGTACTTGAGCCACCAGCGGTAGGAACCTTTGCGCAGATAGTAACAGAGCCACAACGAGTAGATCATACTTGCCGCCGTAGCCCATACAAGTACTTTAAACGACAGCTCCGGGATCTCTTTTTTGATCCCGAGTATGATAATAAAATAGAAAAAGGTCAGTACAAGGCGCGCCAGGTTCGTATAACGCTCGCTTTTTACTTCCTCTACCTGAAAATAACGGTCTATCAGCTCCGCTGTCGGAGTCCAGTGGTTCTCTTTGCTCATCCTAACTGCCATTTAAATAATTCTTAACTCTTTATATTATACAGTGTGGTTCATTATGTTACATTTAATTGATAAAAATTTATTTCCAATATGTCGGTCCCATGCTGAGTAGAACACGCCTTTTTCTGAAAAACAAGAGCCGTGAAGTGGTATTGCTGCACGGTTTCTATCTCAGTTATATGCTTATCCTCGCCGTCGCCTCGGTCGTCGATTTCTTCTCTGAGAAATACACCGATGCGATCTCGGAGGTTATCTTTTTGTTTGTCTGCATCGCGGTATCGCTCTATTACTACCGTACAAAGCAGACGCGCCTGCCCTCTCTTGCGGCTATCTGGATCGCTGCACTCAACCTCTATGTCCTGCTCTACAGCAACGGTTTTGAGAACCATGTCATCATATTCACGGTACTGGTGCCCCTGGCACCGTTTTTTCTGCTCTCATTGAAAGAAGCGCTTTTTCAAACATTTTTGTTTTACCTCTTTCTCGCCCTGCTGATGTACTATACCGCCCTGATGCACGACGAGCATATGCTGCTGCATAACAGCTCCGCCCTCATCAACTTCGGCTATGCCATCTTTTTTATCATCTCATTCGGCTTTTTCTACCACATCTCCATCGAAAACGCCTACCGCAAAGTCAAAGAGTCCGACCAGCACAAAGAGATACTGCTCAACGAGGTACACCACCGCGTCAAGAACAACCTGAACATGATCGCTTCCATGCTGGGGCTTCAGGCGAACATGTACGATGATGACGTCAAGTCGACGCTTATCGCCAGCAAAAGCCGTATCGAGGCCATTGCCATGGTCCACCAGATGCTCTACCAGAACAACAACTTTTCAGAGATAGACTTTAAAACCTACACCCAGCAGCTCGCATCGCTTGTGCGTTCGCTCAACAGGCATGAAAAAGAGATCACGCTCTCCATAGAGTCCGACGACATCCTTTTGCCGCTGGAGATCATGATGCAGCTCGGGCTGATAGTCAACGAACTGCTCAACAACAGTTTCAAGTACGCTTTCGAGGGACGGGAAAACGGCGAGATCAAGCTCATCATGAAGCAAACGGGCAACCACTACCTGCTCATATACCACGATAACGGCAAAGGGTTTGAAGACACCCAAAGCCTGCTTCAGGGACGTTCCCTCGGGGTAAAACTGATGCGCCTCGCCATCAAACAGCTCAACGGCACCATGGAGGTAGCCAACATGAACGGCCTGACCTACAGAATCGAGTTTACGCATGACTGAGACACCTAATACATTAACAGCAAAAGCATTTGCCATACTGGAGCGCCTTAAGGCCTTTGTGCGCAATGAACACCGCAAGGTAGTATTGCTGCATGTCTTTTATACCTGTTACATACTCGCACTCTCTTCCGGATGCATCACGAATGCCTATTTCGAACGTTACTTGATGGTGGCACTTGAAAGCCTGTTTTTGGCTTTATGCATCGGCATTGTCCTCTATTATTTTCATACACATGATCTGCGCTTACCCTCCTACGGGCTTATCTGGATCACCGCCAGCAATCTTTTTTTACTGCTCTTTTTCAACGGTTTCAGCAACTGCGCCATCTTGTTTGCGTTGCTCGTCCCTCTGGGGCCGTTTTTTCTGCTTTCGCTAAAAGAGGCCCTTCTCAACACCCTGCTGATCTATATCATCTTGGGACTCCTGTTATACTACGGCGCCCACGTCTATACGGACCATCCCCTGCTTCATAATACGAACGCACTTCTTAATCTCCTCATCACCCTTGCATCCATCAGTGCGTTCGGCCTCTTCTACCATGTCACCATTGAGCACGCCTACGAAAAACTCGAAGCCTCGGACCGGCAAAAAGAGATCTTGCTCCAGGAAGTCCACCACCGGGTCAAAAACAACCTCAATATGATAGCCGCCATGCTGGGTCTCCAGGCCAACAGGCACAGCAACGAGCTGCAGACACAGCTGAGCGAAAGCAAGGGACGCATAGAAGCCATTGCCATGGTACATGAGATGTTGTACCGCGACAACAACTATGCCGAGATCAATTTTAAAATGTACGTCCAGGAGCTTGCAGCACTGATACACTCTCTTTTCCCCCGCAACAGCAAGGTGAGCTTTCATGTCGGTTCCAACGATGTCCTGCTCCCGCTGCAGACGATGCTGCAGCTTGGTATCATCATCAACGAACTTATCAACAACAGCCTGAAATACGCATTCAGCGATGATACAGACGATGCGACTGTACGTATCGAAATAGAGCGTGCCGGTACGCATTACCGGCTGCACTACAGTGACAACGGAAAAGGATGCAGCGATACAAGCACGCTGATGGAAAGCAAATCTCTGGGCATCAAGCTGATCACACTGGCACTCAGACAGCTGCAGGGAACGATGGAGGTGAAAAACATGCCGGGCCTGACTTATACAATGGAGTTTAACCATGGATAGAAAACGTATTTTGATAGTGGAAGACGAGCTGATCGCCGCAGAGTACCTCAAGGAGACACTCGAAGAGAACGGTTACGATGTCGTAGACATCGTCACAAGCGGAGCGGAGGCGATCGAAACTGCCAGAACGCTTTCGCCTGACCTGATACTCATGGACATCATGCTCAGCGACAGCATCAGCGGCAGCGAAGCGGCAGTGGCCATCAGCGGGTTCAGCGACGCGGCTATTGTCTTTTTAAGCGCCCATGCCGATGAAGAGATGGTGGACTACGCCGTTTCGGCCAAAGCGGCCGGCTACCTGATGAAACCCTACAACGAACAGCAGATAGTCGCAACACTGCGGCTGGTACTCGAACGCCGCCAAAACAGCGACGACGATAAAAAGGCTGATAAGCATGATGAGATCATTCGGCTCAAAAACGGCTATGAGTTCCACCCCTGCATCGGAAGGATACTGCTCGATGGCAGCGAGATCGAACTGGGGCCGCGGGCACTCAAACTCATAGAACTGCTCTGCCGGCATGTCAACGTCAGCATATCAAACGAACAGATTGCGATGCATGTCTACGGGGAGAGTATCAACGAACGTACATTGCGTTCACTTGTACACAGGATACGTCATACGGTTGGAAATGATCTGATTAAAAATGTTAACGGAGTGGGATATATGATTGTGTCGGCTGACTGAACGTCAGCCCGAAGAAGCGATGGAGGTAAGTAATTACTTACGAACGTCGCGAAGTTCTTTAATACGTGCTTTCTTACCTGCAAGGTCGCGAAGGTAGAAGAGTTTTGCACGACGTACACGCCCGCGGCGAAGTACTTTGATTTCGTTGATGCTGTCGCTGTAGATCGGGAAGATACGCTCGATACCAACGCTGTTAGCGCCGATTTTACGAACAGTGATCGTTTGACCCGTACCCTGACCACGTTTAGCGATACATACGCCTTCGTAGTTCTGTACACGCGTCTTTTCGCCTTCTTTAATAGTTACGGCTAGGCGAAGAGTGTCACCGGCGCGGAATGCAGGGATATTTTTCTCAGCGACCTGTGCATTTTCGAAATTCTCAATGTACTTATTTCTCATAAGATGTCCTTTTTCTATGCTTTATAAGCTGCTCAGGCCTGAAAAATTTGGTCTTATATTCAGACAAGGCGAATTTTAGTGCGGCAATTTTACTATGATTTCCCTTTAAATATTCTGATGGTGCTGCACTTCCATCGTATAAAGGGGGTTTTCCAAAAGACGGTGCTTCCAGAAGTGGCGTTTCAAAACTCTCCACCTCCAGAGACTCGACATTGCCGAGCACTCCGTCAATATTACGGACGATCGCATCGCTCATGACCAGTGAGGGGAGTTCCCCTCCGGTCAGAACATAATCACCGATGCTGAAGACCTCGTCCGCAAACTTTTCGATGACCCGTTCGTCAATACCTTCGTAACGTCCGCTTACAAAAGCGACATGCTGCTTCTTTGCCAGCCGCTTGGCATCGTTTTGAACAAACGGCTTGCCCACAGGCGTGGTAAAGATAATATGCACGTCACCCTGCGCTTTGAGATGCGTTAATGCATCGTAAAGCGGCTGGGGCGTCATCACCATGCCGGCTCCACCGCCAACGGCAGTGTCGTCGACTTTTCCATGCTTTGACTCGGTGAAATCACGCGGATTGAGATAATCCACGGTGAAACACCCCTTCTCGATGGCACGTTTCAAGATAGAGTCTTGAAAATACCCTTCGATAAGGTTGGAAAAAAGTGTGACGTAGGTAAACTTCATGACGCCTGCAAGATGTCCAGCCCGCCGCGGACTTCGATGCGCTTGGCATCGATGTCTGTCGTAAGGATGAACGGATCCTGATAGGGGATCAGAAAGCTTTTACTCATGCCCTGTGCGACCAGAACGTCATCGGTCTTGATACTCAGGTAATCCTGAATACCGATGCGCTCTATCTCTTTCACAGTGCCCAGTTCTCTTCCGTCTTCTTCATAGACCTTGCAGCCTATGACGTCAAACCAGAAATACTCGTCTTCATCAAGTTCACACACATCACGCGTCGCTTCGCGCGTCGTGAAGAGTTTGACGTTGGTCAGGCGTTTTGCCTTCTCAACAGTGTCAAAGCCCTCTATACGAAGGGTCTCGCGCTGATGATTGATGGCGGCGATACGCAGGGTATCGCCGTTCTCTTTCAAAAACTCGGCACCTTCGACGAACTGCTCGGGGAAGTCGCTCTTGATGTGAAACTTCATATCGCCATACAGACCGACGGTGCGGCCAAGCGTTGCGATGTGAAGCAGAGTCGGATCTGTCTTTTTACGCTGGTTCGACATTGATTCGGTAACTTTTGCCATCTTTGGCTTTACAGCCGGAGATGACCGTTTTGATCGCTCCGATCATTTTCCCCTCTTTGCCGATCAGCTTGCCGACATCGGCCTGATTGGCATAGAGGACAATCTCTGTGACTTCATCACCCTCATGCGCTTCCACACGGATATCTTCCGGGTTGTTAGCGATGAGTTTAGCGTACGTGGCGACGAAATCGGTAACCATGATTACTTACCAGTGATCTTTTTAACGCGGTCGCTCATCTGAGCACCGACGCTCAACCAGTAGTTAATACGCTCTTCGTCAAATTTAAGGTTGTCTTCTTTGATCATCGGGTTGTAGTGACCGATAAGCTCGATCCAGCCACCGTCACGACGCTTACGGCTGTCTGTTACTGCGATACGGTAGAAAGGTTGTTTTTTGCGACCCATACGAGTCAGTCTGATAACTGTTGCCATCTTTTTATTCCTTAGGTTATAAATGATAATAGGAGTACATGGGGAGGAAGCAAAGATGAAAGTAGTAATAACTGTTCAATGTTTGCCTCTTACCGTCTTATTGGAGACGTCCCATGCAACCTTATTCGGTCACGCAACATACACTTATCACAGAGGTATTCTTTAAGTGCATGTAATCGATGCGGAATTATACCACAAAATATTCAAATGTAAAAGAAGTTTTTATTGAAATAGAGTGTAACGTCTGAGCGCGCGAAGCGCGTCATGCGAAGTATTAGCGCGGGATGCCGCCGCCTTGCATCTGGCCCATCATCTTCTGGAGGTCCTGCATGCCGTTCTTTCCGGAGAACTTCTTCGCCATCTTTGCGGCGTTCTTGAACTGTTTGAGCGCACGGTTGACTTCGACCTGGCTCACCCCGCACCCTTTGGCGATACGCTCTTTGCGGCTGTTGTTGAGCAGGTCGGGCTGTTCGCGCTCTTTTGGCGTCATCGAAGAGACCATCGCCTTGATCAGCTTCAGCTCTTTGGAGTTGTCCAGGTCGACATCTTTGAGCGCCTTGGCCATGTCGCCCATACCCGGGATCATCCCGATAAGCGATTTCATGGAGCCCATCTTCTTCATGCTCTCCATCTGCTCGATGAAGTCGTTGAAGTTGAACTGCCCTTTCTTGATCTTCTTGGTCAGCTGCTTCGCTTTTTTCTCATCGATGACGGCAGATGTCTTCTCGGCAAGGCCCTCGATATCCCCAAGGCCCATCAGGCGGTTGACGATGCGGTCAGGCAGGAAGACCTCAAGGTCTTCCATCTTCTCGCCGCTACCGATAAAGCGCAGCGGGACCTCTACCTGAGAAGCGATACCCAGTGCGACACCGCCTTTTGAATCGCCGTCGTACTTGCTCAGGATCACCCCGTCGATACCGATCTGCTCTTTAAAGCTCGAAGCGGTACGCAGTGCGTCCTGACCTGTCAATGCATCGGCAACGTAGAAGACTTCATCGGGCTGCGCCGCGTCATGTACGGCTTTGAGCTCACCCATCAGCTCTTCATCGATCGCAAGGCGTCCGGCGGTATCTATAAGGACGACATCGTAGATATTCGTCTTCGCTTTGGCCAACGCCGCTTTGACGACCTCGACCGGGTTCTTGCTCTCATCATCCGCATAAAGCTCGACCTCGATCTGCGAACAGACCTGACGAAGCTGTTCGACCGCCGCAAGACGCTGAAGGTCGGCCGCGACGACCAGTACCTTCTTTTGACGCTGCTTGAGGTAGTTCGCCAGTTTACCCGTCGTGGTCGTTTTACCCGAGCCCTGAAGACCGGTCATCAGGATAACCGTCGGCGGGTTCGGTGCAAAGACAAAGCCCTGGTTGCCTTTGACATCCAGCAGCCCGTGAAGCGTACGGCGAAGCGCATCGAGGAACTGGTCTTTCCCCACGCCGGCCTCTTTCGTTTCGACCTCGACAGTAGCGATCAGCTCTTTAACCACTTTATGGTGCACATCGGCTTTAAGGAGCGCTTTTTTCAGCTCTGCCAACGCCTTTTTAAGTGCCTTTTCGTCATCATGAAAGCGAATTTTCTTTATCGCCGATGTAAACGAATCTGTTAAAGTATCAAACACTGCAGCTCCTAGCTATATATTGATAATACCCTCTTGCGGGGTATAAAAAGTAGCGAATTGTAGCAAACGCTCACTTTGATTTTTCTTGATTTTAAGCAGCGCCTCAGCTATGAAGAGAGGTGTGCGAAGAGCTTGGGTTCCGGCGCTTCGAAGGTCATCCCCATCAGCTTCACTTTTTTCGCATGCAGCATCACGCGCTTGTAGCGGTGGCCGCCGTAAAGCTCGTCGCCGAAGATCGGAAAGCCCACAGAACGCAGGTGGGTACGGATCTGGTGGGTACGCCCCTCGTGGATGATCACTTTTACCTTGGTCTTTTTGCCGGAGACCTCTATAGGGGTCACTTCCGAACGTGCCGGGCGCCCGCCTTTGCTGGAGACTTTCGAGTAGGCTTTATTGTTGCGTTTTTCCGTGATGATCGGCTTATCGATATCGTACGGTTCGCTCATGATCCCCTCGACCCAGGCGACATACTCTTTGTAGACCTCGTCATTTTTAAACGCTTCGATGGCCTTCAGACGGAACTCCTCGTTCTTTACCAGCATCAGCACGCCGCTTGTCTCCCGGTCAAGACGGTGCAGCAGTCTTGCCCCTTTGAACTGGCGTTCGACTTCGTCCGCGTTGACAAACGCCGGCTTGTCGACGACGATCAGGTCGTCGTTCTCGAAGATCGGTTTGATGCGCTCGACCTGCTGGACGATAAAGACGGTATCTTTGCTCAGCTCTCCGCGGGCGATCATCACTTTTTTGTTGCCGACATACGCAAGGCCGCGGTCGATCATCGACTTCGCCTGTGCATTGGACACACCCAGCTGTGCGGCAAGAAGCTTGTACGCTTTATCTACCTTGTCCGCGCTCTTTGCCCTCGCAGGGGATTCGTATTCATCGTACTCCGCAAGATTGCCTCCTGCGGCTTTTTGATTAAGGGCTTTTTTCTTGTGGGGTTTAGCTTTTTTCTCACGCTTTTTGTCTGCCTGTTCAAACGACTTGGCTTTGACTCTCTCTTTGCCTTCGCGCTTTTTATCCGCGGCGCGGCGTGCGGCGTTCTCTTTTTTCATCGGTTTGCTTCTTCTTTTATTGTTGTAATAACGCGTTCGAGATCGATCGTCTCATCAACCGTTGAAGGCGCTAATGTCTGCGCATTTACCAATGCGCTCTCTATCGCTTCGGACTCTACCACCTGCACGTTCTTGACGTACTTAAAGAGTTCGCGCTGTAAAAAATGGTGTTTCCCGCTAATGATCTTGCAGCCGAAATGGGCCGGTTCAAGCGGATTGTGGCCGCCTACGTCCGGTTTAAACGCTCCGCCCAGCACTGCCACATCGCTGATGGCATAGATGTTGTTCAGCTCGCCCATCGCATCGATGAGGATCATGTCAGAGGCAAAGTTGTGCACTTCGCTCCAGCGCGAGAGTGTCAGTTCCTCTGCCTCCGCCGTTGCTTCCATCAGCTTCCAGACACTTTCGAAACGCTCAGGATGGCGCGGTACGACGATGAGTCTGGCGTCATGGACGTTGCGGTAACGCACAAAAGCGTCGATGACGACCGCTTCTTCACCCTCATGGGTGCTTGCCGCGACGATCACTTCGCCTTCGGGTTTCTCGTACACTTTTGTCTTCTCTATCTTCTGCGCCAGCTTGATGTTTCCGACCACTTCGATATTCTTCGCGCCCAGTGCTTCAAAACGCATCTTGTCCTCGGCACTCTGGCAGTAGATGGTATCGGCATAGGCCAGCAAGCGCGCATAGAACCAGCGCAGTTTCATATACTTCGGAAAACTCCGCTCGCTGATGCGTGCGTTAAGCAGCACCACTTTGCAGCCTCTCGATGCGGCGACCGCAAAGAGCAGGTACCAGAACTCCGCTTCGAGCACGATCAGGATTTTCTGAGGGCGTACCCAAAAAGGCAAGAAAAGCTCATACGGCAGGTAGCGCGTCTGCGCATCGTACTTAAGCGCTTCGGCATAACCCGTATGGGTAATGGTCGAAATACGCAGCGGCGTATCGTCCAGACGCTCTATCAGCGGTTTAAGCGCCCGAACTTCACCCAGCGAACAGGCATGGAACCAGACGCCGTCACGTTCGAACGGTCTGTTTTTCCAAAGAAAAAAACGTGCCGGTATCGACGCGCGGTATTTATGTTTGAATGTATACAGAATAATGAGCGGAAGCGCCGCTGCATACAGCAGCAGCGCAAAAAGGGCATACGCTAGGGTGAAGGCTTTCACTGGGAGCCTTGGCATTTACGCTTCGGCAGTCTCAGGTTCCATGTAAAGGATACGGCCACAGTGAGGACATGTCGTAATCTCTTCGCCTTTGATGACTTCAGAGTAGACCTTGTCGTTGATCGCCATGAAACAACCCATACATGCCTGATTGCGTACTGCAACGGCTGTCGTGTTTTTCGCCCAGCGACGAATCTTCTGGTAGAAAGAGAGACCTTTCTGGTTCATCTGTGCGACCAGTTTCTCTTTTTTAGCGAAGACTTTCTGACGCTCGCTGTCGATCGCTGCCAGTTTGCCGTCGACCTCTTCCTTGACTGAAGAGAGGTTGCTTTCAAGCTCTGCCATCTCGGCGCTGAGCTGCTCCATCTTCTCTTTTTTGTTCTCGATCACTTTTTCAAGGCGTGCGATCTCTTCGTTGGCAAAGGTGACCTGCTCTTTGGCGATCTCCTCTTCAAGCTGAAGTGATTTCATCTCACGCTCGCTTTTGATCTCGGCGCTTTTCTTCGCGTTCTCTTCAAGCTTCTGCGAAAGTTCTGCCAGGTGCAGTTCGTTTTTCTGCTTCTTCAGCTCTTCGGCTTTCATCTCTTCATCAAGCGTTGCCACTTCTGCCGCGATGTTATCTTTGGTTGCCAGTGCAGCTTCGTATTTGTGGTTCGCTTCTTCGATCTGAGGTTCGAACGCGTCGATCTCTTTGTCGACTTTTGAAAGATCAATCAGTTGCTCAAGGTGTTTGTTCATTTATGTCCTTTTTTGGATGCAGGTGCCCGGGCTATCTTATGGCACAAAAACCATTCTTTGGCTTTAAAGATAGGTAAAGGGATTTTTTGATTGTGAAATTATAACCGCTAATCCTAAATTTTCCAAGTGGGGTCCTAAAATCTCCCCGAAATAGCGTTCACTTTCGTAGTGTCCGATGTCCATCATACTGAGGCCAATCGTCTGTGCTTCCATCGCGTCATGATATTTGATATCGCCGGTCAAAAAACAGTCCGCCGAGATGGAACGCATCAAAGAAGCGCCCGATCCGGTCGTCAGCGCCACCTGTTTGACATGCTCATGGCACTTGACGGTACGCAGATGTTTGAGGCCGAACGCCTTGGCGACTTTCGCCGCGAAAAGGTCAAAGGGTTCGTCTACGTCAAGGTAGGCGATAAACCCGTCTTGCAGTGCGATGGGGTAGCCCAGCACCGTCTCTGCGACATACGCATTAAGATGGGTCTGATCGAAATTGGTATGCATCGCGATATTGGCGATGTTCTTCCGGATCATGCGGCGCAAAAGGTTTGCGGGGTACTGGTTGAACTGCAGCTGTTTCAGCCCGCCGAAGATAATGGGGTGGTGGGTGATGACCAGCGTTCCCTCATCGAGTGAGTCGACAAGCTCCTCATCGAGGTCTATGCTCACCACCACCTTGGTGACTTCCTGCGAGAAATCGCCCAGCAGCAGGCCGGAGTTGTCCCATTTCTCCTGAAGCTCGAACGGCGAAAGCTCATTTAAAAACCGGTAGATCTCGGCAATGGTCATCTTTTATACCCCTTCTTTCGTTTGATACGGACAAACCGTCCCTGCGTTTTGGAAAGCGGGTCGGAATCTTTCAGATCGAAAAGGCCCGTACTCTCAATAAGGTCGCCCAGTTTGCGGTAGCCGTAGCTGCGCGGATCGAACTCCGGCGATTTATTGGCGATATTCTGACCGATCGCCCTCAAATATGCCCATCCGGCATCATCGGCGATATCCTCGACCGCGTTACGCAGCATATCGTGCAGTTTCGCATCGCTGAGGACCGATTTCTTCTTGGTTTCAACGACTTTTTCGTCTGCATCGCGACGGAGGTTTTCCGTGTAGATGAACTTGTCACACGCGCTCACGAATGCCTTGGGTGTCTTGCGTTCGCCAAACCCGTAAACCGTAAGCCCCGATTCGCGGATGCGGCTGGCAAGCCGGGTAAAGTCGCTGTCGCTCGAGACGATGCAGAAGCCGTCGAAGTTCTTGGTGTAGAGCAGGTCCATCGCGTCGATGATCATCGCACTGTCGGTCGCATTTTTACCCGAGGTGTAGGCAAACTGCTGCATCGGGTGAATGCCGTGCTCGACCAGCACGTTCTTCCACCCTTTCAGCTGCGGTTCGGTCCAGTCACCGTAGATGCGCTTGACACTGGCGATGCCGTGCGAAGCGATCTCGTCAAGAAGTTTTTCGATAATGCTCGGCTGGGAGTTGTCTGCGTCAATGAGTACCGCCAGACGTTTTTGAAGGATACTCACGCGTCGCCTTTGAGTCTTGCGAGCTCTTCAGCCGCTTCGTCGAAGTCCGGACGGATGGCAAGTGCTTTTTCGTACATCTGCACCGCTTTGTCACTCTGGCCCATATCCTCCAGCAGGTTGGCGTAGTTGAAGTAGGTCACCTCATACGCGTCGTCGATGGCAAGGGCGCGTTCGAAATGTTCGGCAGCCTCTTCGTAGCGCTCAAGACGGCGCAGCACCGAGCCCAGTGCATTGTGCGTAAAGTCATCGTTTTCGCTGACCGCCAAGGCGTTCTCATAGGCTCCAACCGCCTCTTCAAGCTCGCCTTCGCGCGCCAGGATGTAACCCATCTTCCCGAGCGTATCGGCGTTGTCCGGTTCAAGCTGATCAGCCTCTTGCAGCAGTACCAGCGCTTCGCGCAGTTCACCCTCTTTAAAGAGTTCGTCAGCTTCTGCGACCAGGTCGGCGGCATTCAGCGGCGGGGCCAACTGCGGTTCATCGTCTCTGTCCTCTCGGTAGGGTTCGGGGCCATCTTCCATATTCTGTACGAACTCAAAAATCTTATACGCGAAAAAGGCCGTTGCGGCCAGCATGATGATCTGAAACAGGGACATTAAAAACCTTTAAAAAATATAAGCATCATTATACCAAGCCATTTGATTTTTTCGGTAAATCGCCGCGTCAACCCGCTCTGAACAAAAAAAAGCCGGATACGGTTTGCCGCAGAGAGGCGGGATGAGAAGAATCTAGAGAGTGTGCGACGCAGCAAAAACGGGCGGTTTACTCTTCGTGTTTAAAGCCCAGTATATAGATCTTGTCCGACTCCTCTTCGAGTTCAATGTTATGCTGATTTGCCCAGACAACGATATCGCTGTCCATCATCATGAACTCGTCGCCTTCGAGCAAGTCGTTTTTGATCTTTATCATGTCCCTGTCGCTTAAAAGCGACAGGTAGTAGTCACTGTGCTGTAAAAACGGTTCCAGGTCAAGCAGGGCTGCCACAAGCGCATCGAATTGCGAATAGTTCTTTTTAATTCTTTCGAGCCTTGCAAGCGACTCGGCATCATGCGCATAGCCGCACATCCGTAACAGTTTCTCTTCCATGGCAAACTCCTTCTGCCTCATCGGCGAAACGCTTTTTAAGCGCGACGCACAAAGAGAAGAGCCTACTTGATGCATCGCCTTCTGAGACCATGATAGCACACGAAAACCTCTAAAAAACCTGAAGAGCGGCAGAGACGAACCCGATGACTTCTGAAAAGGGGACTTATTGTTTTTTTGGGAATAAAAAAGTGACAAAAAGCGCTTACTCTCTGCTTATAAACACCGCTACTCCCCGTAGCGGTATGCGTACCAGACGGCGGCAGCAGCCGCAGCGATCAGCGCAACAAAAAGCAGGCGCTGCACCCAGACAGAAGCCGGCACTCCCTGCTTCCCTTTCAATGCGTAGAAATCGAAACTTTTCTGCTCTTCGCCCGCATAGACGACAACATCGCGCGCACCTGCACTGAAACCGAGTTCCGTAAAAAACTGCTGTTCCATCGATGAGACCCAGTTTTTATACTGTCCCATCGGGTGGACAATGAGCAGGGGTTTTCGGATTTTGCGTGCGCCCAGTTCCTTGAAGAGATACTGCACGACCTTCTCGGCGATCTCCATATTTGCCACAAAACGGGCGGGGTCGGCGAAGGGTCTGCATAGCTCGTAACCCTCTCTACCTTCATAGCGTTCCGCACCGCCTCCTATCTCCACGATCTTTTGACCTGCGCCGCGCTGCTTAAGCGCTACGACCGGGTTCAGCTCTACAGACCTGCCCGTGCGCATATCCGTCAGTCTGAGCTTGTTTTCCCACACCTGCAGGTATAAAGGTGCATTCATCTTTTTCACTGTTTCTATCTGCATCGTCACCCCTTTTACGCCTATCTTCGGGCACATATTGCGAACAGGCTCTCATCTATTCTGTTAGTATACATCATTCCCGATCCGCTGCACAACATCATGGAAGCTTGGTATAAAAAGTAACAACTGTGTGATGTCAAACAGCCCCCTTACCCTATATTAACCCTCGTTTGGATATAATCGCAACCAATAATAAGAAACCATTTTTGAACGGTATTACCATGCAACAACAGATCAATCTCAAAGACCCGAAATACTATAACAACCGCGAGCTTTCATGGCTGCAGTTCAACACACGTGTCCTCAAACAGGCACAGAACGAATCACTGCCGCTGCTTGAACGTCTGAAGTTCCTCGCTATCTACGGTACCAATCTCGATGAGTTCTACATGATCCGTGTCGCGGGGCTCAAAAAGCTCTTTACCGCCGGTGTCATCGTCTCGGGTGCCGACCGTCTCACCCCGCTGCAGCAGCTGCGCGAGATCCGAAAATACCTCCACCAGGAGCTGCAGGTCATCGAGTACTGCATGAAAGAGATCTTCAAGTCGCTTGAGAAAGAGGGCATTGCCATCAAGCACTACAAAGAGTGCAACAACCACGATCAGCATGAACTCGACCGCTACTTCTATGAGAACATCTACCCGGTCATCGTGCCCATCGCCGTCGATGCGACACACCCGTTCCCGCACCTCAACAACCTCAGCTTCGGTCTTATTCTCAAGCTGCAGGACATGGACGACCCGACCATAGAGCGCTATGGCCTTGTACGTATCCCCCGCGTACTGCCGCGTTTCGTCGAACTCGGCACAGGGACCTACGTGCCTATCGGCAGTGTCGTCGCCCAGCACATCGAAGACCTTTTCCCGGGCTTCACCCTGCTGCAGTACAGCGCTTTCCGTGTTACGCGTAATGCGGACATCTCCATCGAGGAGGAGGAAGCGGACGACTTTATGGAGATCCTTGAAGAGGGTCTTAAACTGCGCAAAAAAGGTGAGATGGTCCGCCTCGAGATCAGCGAGAACGCCAGCGACGACCTCATCGGCTTCTTTAACAGCCACGTCAATGTCTTCAAAGATGACATCTACCGCTTCCACCACTTCCTCAACCTCGGAAGCCTCTGGCAGATCGTGAGCAATAAACATTTTGCCCACCTCGTTGCACCGAGTTTTAAGCCGAAGATCCTGCCGCCGTTCGAGTCCGATGAAAACATCTACACCATCCTGGACAAACAGGACGTCGTGCTCTACCACCCCTATGAAAGCTTCGAGCCTATCGTAAAGTTCATTCAGACCGCGGCCAAAGACCCCGATGTCGTCGCCATCCGTATGACGCTCTACCGTTCGGGGACCAACTCGCCGATCGTGCAGGCGCTTATGCAGGCAGCCGAGTCGGGCAAACAGGTCACGACCATGGTCGAGCTCAAAGCGCGTTTCGATGAGGAGAACAACCTCCTCTGGGCAAAAGCGCTGGAGAATGCCGGGGCACACGTCATCTACGGTATCAGCGGCTTCAAGGTCCACGCCAAAGCAGCGCTCGTCACCCGTCGCGTCAACGGTTCGCTGAAACAGTATGCGCACATCGGTACGGGTAACTACAACCCAAGCACAGCCAAGGTCTATACCGATATCAGCTATATGACCTCCAAAGACGAGATCACCAACGACCTGACCCGTTTCTTCCACTTCCTGACAGGCTTCAGCAAGAAGGGCAAGCTCAACAGACTCTACATGGCACCGACGCAGATGAAACCCAAGATCCTCTCCATGATCCAGAACGAGATGAAAAAAGGCAAAGAGGGGCAGATCATCGCCAAGATGAACTCGCTGGTCGATGAAGATGTCATACGTGCACTCTACAAGGCATCGCAGGCGGGTGTGAAGATCGAACTGATCGTACGCGGCATCTGCGGCCTGAAACCGGGCATCGAAGGGGTGAGCGAGAACATCCGCGTCATCTCCATCGTCGGCAAATACCTCGAGCATGCGCGTATCTTCTACTTCAAACACGCTACGCCGAAGATCTATATCTCCAGTGCGGACTGGATGTCGCGTAACCTCGTACGCCGTATCGAGCTGCTGACGGGTATCGCTGACGAAGAGCTCACCGACAAACTCCTGCAGCTGCTCCAGCTTCAGTGTTCTGAGAATGTCCTTGCCCATGAGCTGCAAAGCGACGGCAACTACATCAAGGTAAAGACCGACCCGCTGAAGACCATCGACAACCAGCGTCTCATCGAGTCGCATACGAACAAGATGTACAAAGCCTTTAAAAAAGAGACGCCAAACTACGTCCAGCAGCTCGCGAGCCGTCTCTTCACCGAAAGCTGACGGCGCGTTGTACCAAGTAAAAATGAAAAGAATGGGAGAGTGCTGTGATTTATCCTTTTAAACAATGGACACCGACTCTGGGCAAGCAGACCTGGATAGCCCCTTCGGCAGATGTCGTGGGCAACGTTACCATGGGCGAAGACGTCTCCATCTGGTTCGGCTGTGTCGTACGCGGGGATGTGCACTACATCACCATCGGCGACCGTACCAATATCCAGGACCTCTCCATGATCCATGTCACCCACTACAAAAAAGAGGACATGAGCGACGGGAACCCGACCGTCATCGGCGCTGACGTCACCATCGGCCACCGTGTCATGCTGCACGGCTGTACCATCGAAGACGCCTGTCTCATCGGCATGAGCGCGACCATCCTCGACGGGGCTGTCATCGGCAAAGAGTCCATCGTCGGTGCGGGGGCGCTGGTAACGAAGAACAAGGTCTTCCCGCCGCGTTCGCTCATCGTGGGAAGCCCTGCCAAAGCCGTGCGTTCTCTGAGCGATGAGGAAGTCGCCGAACTCTACGCCTCTGCAAAGCGTTATGTCGCTTTCAAAGAAGATTACAGGGTCACCGACGCGTAACGCCCTATGAGCCTCTTCTTCTTTGCCGATATCATCGGTATCATCGCCTTCAGCCTCAGCGGATTTCTTGCCGGGGTACGCCATCAGCTTGACCTGCTGGGCCTCATCATCGCCGCATCGCTCACCGCACTTGGCGGCGGGATCATCCGCGATGTCATCCTGGGGCGTGTCCCCTTTGCCTTCAGCGAGTACTACCCCGTCATCACCATTATGGTGACCGTGACCGCCGCGTTGCTCTTCAAGCTCTACCACCGTGAAGCGATAGAGCGCAAGTGGATATTCGTCATCAGCGACACCGTCGGCCTTGTCGCCTTCAGCGTCACCGGCGCCCTGCTCGCCATCGGCGCGGGCTATAACTTCTTCGGCGTCATCATCCTCAGCTTCCTCACCGCTATCGGCGGCGGCGTATCGCGCGACATCCTCATCAACCAGGTCCCCGCCGTACTGATCAGCGATTTCTACGGCTCCATCGCGCTCATCGTCGCCGTGCTGCTGATACTGCTCAACGCAATGGATATGATGAATGACCTGAGCACTACCGCCGTAGCCCTGTTCGCGATCGCTTTGCGGCTGATCGCCTATATACGCAAGTGGGAACTGCCGAAGCTCAGCTGATGCACAGGCAGCGCTCGGGCATTGAACAGACCTCGTCTTCCCTAAACGGGTAATATAATGTATAATTATCCTTAACAAGGTGAGACATGAAGATTTCCAGAAGTATCGATATCGACAATGCCGTACATGCTTTGACGCTGCATAAAAACGGTTCGTTTACCGTCGTCGACATCGAAAACATCGTCAGGGTCTATACCCTTGAAGATCTCAAGCTGATCTACGGTTTTAAGAGCAACATCGATGCGGCCATTGCCTATGTCCACAACGCCGCAGTCTCCGGTGACGGCAAGATCATCCTCTTCTACCGTACCGCCAAAAAAGAGCTCATCACCTTTCATGTCCCCCAGAAAAAGTTCATCCGGGCGCACAAACCGCACAACGGCGGTACCGAGGTCATCATATTCACTCCCGACAACAGTGCCTACATCAGCGGAGGCAAAGATGGGCGTGTCTATATGTGGAACACCGCCAACGGCAAAAAGATAGACACCTTCCCCCATCACTCCGATGCCCTCAGCGTCATTGCCGTCAGCCCCGACATACGGCTGGTGGCTACGTCGGGTTATGACCGGGTCATCAAGATCACCAACCGTTCGTTCCGGAACAACCAGTACCGCCTCATCTCCCACAAAGCAGTCCCGACGACCCTGAACTTTCTCTCCGGACAGCGGCTGCTCTCCACCGATAAAGAGGGGGAGATCCTTATTTGGGACATCATCGAGTCCAAAGTTCTCAAACGGCTTGAAAAATCCCCTTCGCACATCACTGCCGTTGCGATCACGCCTGACGAGCAGTTCCTTTTTGTCTGTACCATTCAAGGGGAGATAGCGCTTTATGACCTCAAAGAGCAGATGCAGCTGCAACAGCGTTACCTGCATACACTCGCAGGTGTAACGGCCGTGAGCTACGACGAACGCACCAGACAGCTTATCTGCGGGCTCGTCAACGGCAGCATCGCCATCTACGACTTTGCCAAAGAATCGGAAAAGTTCAAAGAGCATCTTGAGAACAAGGCGTTCATCGAATGCTACAAAATGCTCGAAGAGGACCCTATGCTCGCGTATGATCCGCTTTCGACGGAGCTGGAGAGTATCTTCGACACCTACTACAAAGGTGCGAAAAAGCTGCTCATGGCAGAGCAGACAGAGAAAGCTGCCAGCCTGATGGAACCGTTTAAAAGCAGTTCGGCCAAACGCCTGCTCGTCCAGAAACTCTTTAACGACTTCAAACTCTACAAACGTTTCTCCGAGGCGGCCAAAGCCGGCAAGTTCGCCATCTCCTACAGTCTTGCGGACGAGTATACCGAGCTCAAAACGACACCCATCTATGAGAGTATGGAAAAACGGTGGCAGAAGATCATGCTCACCGCCCGTACCATCCCCGTCAACAAAGAGTACGAAGGCAAACTGCGCCAGCTTTTCAAACCCTACATCGGCGTACCGGGGAAAAGTATCATCATGAACACCATGTACAGCAACGGAAACATCGTTCAGCTCTTTCAAAAAGAGATCGGGAACAAGAAGTTTGTCGAAGCGTTCAAGATGGTCTCAAACTACCCCTATTTAAAAAACATGGAAGAGTACGAAAAGCTCCTGATTCTCGGGGAGACACTCGAAGAACATATGTTCGAATCGTATTATTGCGGTGATTATCCCGAAGCTGTCAAACTCGCCGAACAGGTTGGTGTTTTTCCCGACAAGAAAGAGGAAGCGCAGCGCATACGCGAACAGTCAAATATCTACGCTACCGCTATGAGCTTTTATGCCGAGCAGAAGATTGCCGATGTCTATAACCTGATCGAGCAGTACCCCTATCTCGCCGATGCCGAGATCGGTGCGGATGCGGAAAAAAAGTTTAAAGAGGTAGCGCGTGCGGCAGAGAAACATGCGGTTGCGGGGGATGTGACTTCCATTAAATCGACCATGGCGGATTTCGTCAATATACGGTCCAAGGTCCCGAGTATCGTCCATATTATCAAGGTCGCCTATCTTGGACAGATTGAACAGCTCTGTGTTCAAAAAAGCAGTGATGTGCGCAAAGCGGTCGAGACCTACATCTCTTATTTCGGTTATGACGATATGCTGAGCGACGAGCTGTCGCGGCTGGAGGAGAAGTGCACTGTTACGCTGCAGGATAAACCTGCAGCGCAGCAATATTCCAAGACAGTTGCAGCACTGCCGGATCGACTCGTCTAGGTACGGTAGTCGGCGTTTATCTTGACATACTCATGCCCGAGGTCGCAGCCGTAAGCCGTAAAGCTTCCCTCGTTAAGACCGATGTCGCAGTAGATCGTGAACTCGGCGCGTTTCATCACTTCGCCCGCTTTTTCTTCGATCGCTTCATCAAAGAATATCTCGCCTTTTCGGTAGACGCAGACATCTTCGAACATGATGCTCAGTTTCGTCTCGTCGCAGCTTACGCCGCTCGCACCGATGGTCGATGCGACGCGTCCCCAGTTCGGGTCTTCGCCGAAAAGCGCCGTCTTCATCAGCAGCGAATCACTCAGCGCTTTAGCTGCAGTCTCGGCTTCGCGGTCGTTGAGTGCGCCGGTGACCCGGTAGGTGACCAGTTTTGTCGCACCCTCGCCGTCTTTGACCATCTGCTTGGCCAGATGCAGCATGATGCGCTCAAGCGCCTCTTTGAACGCTGCTTTGTCAAACGCACCGCTCTTGCCGTTGCTCAGCAGCATGACCGTGTCGTTAGTGGAGGTGTCTCCGTCGACGCTTGCCGCGTTAAAGGTCGTGAGCGTTGCTTCATCCAGTATGCCCTGCATCGTACCCGCATCTGCTGCTGCGTCGGTCGTGATGAAGCAGAGCATCGTCGCCATCGCCGGGTTGATCATACCCGCACCCTTCGCCATCGCCCCTATGCGGAAGCTCTCGCCGTTTTCAAGGGTGACCTCATAGGCGATAGTCTTGGAAAAGGTATCGGTGGTCATGATCGCTTCTGCAGCCGCCTGTGCATTACGTTTGCCCAGGTCGAACTGAAGTGCGCCCGCGATAAGTTTCTCTTTTGGCAGGCGCACGCCGATGACCCCCGTAGAGCTCATTACCGGGTTAACGACCTGAGGGAAACGTGTCTGCACGGCGGAAAGGATCTCGTCGATGTCAGCGATACCCGCCGTACCCGTCATCGCATTCGCGTTCTTGGCGTTCAGGAGGACAAAGTTTGTCTTGAACGCACCCTTGGCGCGGAAGTGGCGGATAGGTGCGGCAGTCATCTTGTTCGTCGTAAAGACCGATGCTATCTCGCAAAGCGTGTCGGAAAAGATAAAGGCCGTATCGGCCCCGCCGCCCGGACGCAGACCAGAATGGAGTGCATCCGCGTAAAATCCGTTGGTAGCGCAGACGCCGCCGCCGATCTCTTCAAGTCTATACATAGCGCAGCTCTTCTGGTTTTTTTCGTTTTTTCACCAGCTCTTTGATGAACATGATGCCTTTTTGCGTACCGATGACCAGCATCTTCGATTCGCTGGTGACCAATACGTCGCCCTTGGGCATCGGAACAAACTTGCCGTCTTTTTTGATAAGACCGACGACCGATACATTGGCGATCTGGCGAAGATGCGTCTCTTTAAGCTTTTTAAGCACCAGCCAGCTGTACTTCGGAACGAAGATCTCTTCCATATCCAGCGGGGTATCGCTCTTGTAGAGGAACTCTTCGAGCAGGTTCTCCATGTCCGGGCGGGCCGCCATCGCACTGATGCGCTGTGCCGTAAGCTTCGTCGGCGAAACGACCGTGTCCGCACCCAGTTTTTTCAGTTTTTCAACATCGCTCAGGTTCTCCGCACTTCCGATGACATAGTACGGGCGCGGCAGGAAGTGCTCTTTTTCAAAAAGACGCACCGACGCGATAAGCGCGATATTGTCCGCAATGGAGTCCGAAAGCGTGATCAGCCCCTTTGCCGAGCTCAGGTGTGCTTTGAGCATCGCTACTTCCGTGTGCGGTTCCGCCTGAAGGTAGTTGGGATACTTGTGCTTCTTGGCAATCTCTTCGAGATCTTCGCGCGGGTCAATAACAACAAAAGGGATGTGGTTCTCACGCAGTTGTTTGGCAACCTCAATGGTGTAATCGTTATGATAACAGACAACAAAATGTTTTTTAAGCCGCGCAATCTGATACAGCATTCTGCGCTCCTTTATTGTTTTGGCAATGTTTCCGCGATTAAGTTCGGCGACCATAATACCTACGGCACTGGAGAAAACAGCAAATCCGGCAATAATGAGTGTGATGGTGAATATACGACCCATGTCGGATATGGGAGCGATCTCGCCGAATCCTACCGTGGTAAATGTAATACCGGTCTGATAAATAGCATCGATCAGCTCGAAATCATCGATAATGACATAGCCGATACTGCCGATCATCATCGTCAATACTGTTAAAATAATGGGTAAACGGAATGCTTTTAAATTCCCGTAGAGTTCGGGGAGTAGTTCATATTCGGGTTTGGGAGCTGGCTCCCAATGAAAAAATCGTCGTATCCTGTCTATGCGACGCAAGATACAGCCTTAAGCTTACGAGCTTTTCTTTAGAGTACGAAGCTCTTTTGCAGCGATCTTAATCTTTTTGGTAGTACCATCTTCAAGCGTAACACGAACCGTTCTAAGGTTTGGTAAAAAACGACGTTTGGTTCTGTTCTTCGCATGAGAAACGTTGTTTCCGCTCATTGGGCCTTTACCGCTAATAGCACATCTTCTAGCCATTTGAGACTCCTTGCGTAAATTTTAGTGGCGAATTATATCTCGTCCAAACCTTTTTTGAGCTTAAGGTAATGAGCGATCTAATTATGACCGACTTTTATGCCGAAAAGTATAGCATAATTCCTGCTTTCTTGCTTCCATGATATACATTACTAAAGGTTAGGCACTATTTTTAATCACTGCTTTATCTACACAGCGGTAAAATTTATCACTTATTCGTAGCAACCTAACTCAGAGAAGAGACACTGTGGTAACTAAAGAAGAGATTCAACAATATATATCGCAGATTCCTCCTGCCCCCGAAACGCTCAAACAGACCCTTGCCTATGTCGAAGAAGGTGAATTGACGAAAGCCGCCAAAGTCGCCGAAGAGGACGCTGCTTTGAAAAGCTACCTCAAAACACTGGTAAACCGCCCGATCTTCGGCTTTAAAAATGAAGTGAGCGATCTCAACCAGATATTCGGTATTCTCGGGATATCCGGCGCGCAGCAGGTACTCTACAGCTACATGCTCTCACTCTTGACACCGGACAAGTGGGAACTTTTCAAACTCGATGCCGCCCACTTTTATGAACTGCAGGCGACGCTCAGCCGAAAATGGCATGATATTCTGGTGCATGAAGGCGTGAACGACAAGGAGATCGAGAGTGCCATCACCCTGCTTCCTGCAAGCATCATCGTCTGCGAAGCGCTCTTCAAGACAAAACAGGATGAAATAGCATTGCTGCGCGGTGTGAAGGCGCTTGATTACAATACCATCCTTAAACGTCTCAGCGGCATGGACCTCTTCGACATCTGCCATGCTATCGCACAGAAATGGGAGATGCCCGAGACCATAGGCAGTATCGTGGAGGCCGCTTCGGGTCTCAAAGCGTGCAGCGACGCATCCGTCGAGCGTCTTGCCAAGTGGATGCACATGCTCCTCTTTTACGAGCTGAGCCAGGGTGTTTACATCGAAGCGGGCCTTAATGATTTCATCGACTTCCAGATCGACTTCGTTGCCGACATTCAAGAGCCCTTTATGACACTGATGGAGATTTCATGAGAGCCGTCGTCAAAGACCGCATAGGTGTCTTTCATCCGCAGGGCTTCCTCGACGGTACCAATACGCCCTCTTTCTTCACCCTCGAAGATATCCAGGCGACCGAACAGCTCAATGTCGACATGCTGCTTGTCTCACTGAAAAAAGTGATCTTTTTCAATAAAAACGGTCTGGAGACTTTCGTAAAGCTGCTGTTTGACCTGCGTTCCAAGATGAAAGTCGCCGTCGGTTTTTGCGATTATGACCATAAAAAATATGACACCATCATGAACTTTTACCAGCAGTCGCCAAACTTCTCGCTCTTCCGTACCCAGAATATCGCGTCACTGTTCGCCCCTTCGAACAACAAAGAGTCAAAAAACGTTTTGATCTACAATGACGACCCTTCCCAGCGTTCGACCCTGGCAATCGAACTCTTTGATTTCGGGCACAATCCCGTCATCGCCCAGAGCAAAAAAGAGTTCGATGAGAAAAGACAGAACAAAGATGCCTATTACGCCATTATCGACAACACCTATCTTGGACTCTTTGGCCAAAAGATAGCCGCACGCGTTACGGGCAATGCCATAATCTATACCGTTTCCAACTTTCTCGATGCCGAGATCGCGGAAAGTTTCAACCTGACCTATCATACCAACTCGCTCAATGTCGGCTTCAGGCTCTTTATCTTTGATGCTTACAAAGTGGTATCGATGAACATTCATGCACTGAACTTCTTTGCCAAACTCTCATCAAGTGCGGCGGAATACAACGCGACGATCTGCTTTGTCGGCATGACTTTTGAAAAGACTCCCGTCTCGTTCAAAAACGATATGGAAGATGCGGGTATCATGTTCTTCGATCAGATGGATGACATTCTCAACAACAAAGAGCTGCTCAAAGAGCTCGGAGCCAGCAGCGCCGCCGCCCAGAAGAACAAACGTTCACTCAACAAAGTGATGGTCAACGAGCTGCCACGCTTTATCGATGCGACGGTCAATACGATGGAGATGATGACCAACGCCAAAGCGAAAAAAGAGTCCGCTGCGGTCCAGAGCCTTGATATTCTTGAAAAGCAGAACAAACTTGCCAGTTCCATCGGTTTTTACGGCGATCTCGACGGCATCATCGTCCTTGTATTCTCCAAAGTCATTGCCAAAAAAGCGTGCGAACTGCTCATAGGCGAGAGTACCGACAATGAAGATGAGATCCTCGATGCGCTGGCTGAGTTCGTCAACATCATCGGCGGACGTGTCAAATCGCTGCTGGGCGACAAGAGTATCCGCGTCGATATCACGCTGCCGCGTACCTATGGCAATATCGACGACCTGATGGAGGTTCTGCAAGAGAGCAAAGGGGTACAGGTAGACCTTTCATTCGATATTGACCGGTTTGTCTTCTTTTTAACCCGTTAATATACGAGTTTCGCTAAAATACGCACAAAAACTTTCAAGGTAGTCTTTCATGCTGGTAGCCCCAAGTGTCCTCTCCGCCGATTTCGGTAATCTGGCCAACGATGTCAAAGCGATCTGCGATGCCGGATGCGATCTCGTTCATGTTGATGTCATGGACGGTCATTTCGTTCCAAACCTTACCATAGGGCCTGTTGTCGTCTCTGCCATCGCCAAAGCTGCTACCAAGCCTCTTGACATTCACCTGATGGTTGAGAACAACACCTTCTTCGTCGATCTTTTTGCACCCTTGAAACCCGAATATATCTCTTTTCATATCGAAGAGGAGAAACACCCCCACCGCCTCATCCAGAAGATCCGCGGTCTGGGTATCAAGCCGGCGATAGTCCTTAACCCGCATACACCGCCTGAAGCGATCGAGTTCCTCCTCGGCGATCTCGATATGGTCCTCGTTATGAGCGTCAACCCCGGCTTCGGCGGACAAAGCTTCATACCGACCGTCATCGAGAAGATCAAACGTCTTAATGAACTGCGCAACCGTATCAACCCGAACTGTCTTATCGAGATCGACGGCGGCGTTAACGACAAAAACATCACCGAGCTTAAAGAAGCCGGTGTCGACGTCTGTGTTGCGGGGAGCTATGTCTTCAAGCACGACAGCTATAAAGCAGCGATTGACAGTCTGCACATATGAGAGTAAAGATCTGCGGGATAACCAGCCTTGAAGATGCCCTGAAGGCGATTGATGCCGGTGCCGACGCGCTGGGCTTTGTCTTCTACCCGCCTTCACCCCGCTACATCACGCCTGAAGATGCGGCACAGATCATCAAAGAGCTGCCTCCTTTTGTTGAGAAAGTAGGCCTCTTTGTCAATGAAGACGCTGCTACGATCAACCGTCTTGCAAAGCTCTCCCGCATCACACTGGCACAGATACATTTTGAAGCCCCTGAAGAACTTTTCAGCGCACTTGAACTCCCTTACCTGCGTGTCATCCGTGCCGAAAAGCCTGAAGATGTAAAGCTCTATGCAGATGAGTACCGTCTTGTTGACGCCTACTGCGAAGCATACGGCGGTGCCGGGAAACGGCTCAATATCGAATGGTTTAAAGGAGTCGACTGCTCCAGGATCATCCTCGCCGGCGGTCTGGACCCTGACAATGTCGCCGAACTGCATCCGTTCGGGTTTTACGGTGCCGACGTCAGCAGCGGAGTCGAAGCCTCAAAAGGCATTAAGGATCCTGAAAAAGTCACTGCATTTATCGACCGGGCAAAAGCGCACTGATGTTCACCCCCTCTATACTGAAGGCCCTCAAATCAAACGGTATTGACGAAGAGACCTTTTTCGCTGCACTGGATGAACCGCATGAACTCACCCTTGAACTGCTTCAGGCACAAGGACTTGATATACGATGCGAAGATGGCGTATGCCATTTTGCAACGGCCGTCACCCACATCGACGATGCGACCTTCTGTATCGTCGATGTAGAGACCAACGGCTCCAAACCGGGAAAACACCAGATCATAGAGATCGGTGCGGTCAAAGTCTGCAACGGCAGTATCACCGACACCTTTGAATCGCTGGTCCACTGCAAAGAGATATCGCGGCATATTTCCGAGATCACCGGTATTACGGCTGAAGATACTGCGGATGCCCCCTCCCTCAAAGAGGTCATGCAGGAGTTCCGCCTGTTTCTCGGAACAGATATCTTTGTGGCACACGACGTCAAGTTCGACTATTCGTTCATCAGCGCCATGATGGAGCGCGTAGGCCTTGAAGCCCTGCAAAACCGTGCCCTCTGTACAATCGACCTCACCGAACGTACCATCTCGTCATATCGTTACGGTCTTGCCTATCTTAACGAACAGCTGGAACTCTACAAAGAAGCAACCCATCACCGGGCACTTTCCGATGCGGTCACTGCGGCCAAGCTCTTTAAACGGGTTATGAAATTTATGCCTGAAGAGGTAAAAACTGCTGAGGATATGATACGGTTTTCAAAGGAAGCTAAACGGCTGAAGCGGCCGAAATTCGATCCGGCACTCAGCGTTAAAAAAGAGGAGAAAGAGTAAAAATCTACTCTTCTGCGTAGGCACCGATACCGGTCAAACGCTCATAGCGCTTTTGCATACGCTCGGCTGAGCTGAGCTCTCTGAGGGTTTGAAGTTCACCGAGGAAATAATCCCCAAGTGCTTTAGCCGCACCCTCTTTGTCACGGTGTGCACCGATGAGCGGCTCATTGACGATAGCATCGATCAGGTCCATAGACTTAAGGTCTTCACTGGTGATCTTCAATGCTTTTGTCGCAGCTTCAAGCTTGGACGGATCGTTCCAGAGAATAGCGGAACACCCTTCCGGAGAGATGACGCTGAAGACAGAATAACGCATCATAGCGAGGCGGTCTGCCACACCGATTGCAAGTGCCCCGCCGCTGCCGCCTTCACCGATAACGATGGAAACGGTAATGGTGTCAAGCTTGGAGAGTTCAAGCAGGTTACGCGCAATCGCTTCACTCTGATTTCTCTCTTCTGCACCAAGACCCGGATAGGCACCCGGAGTGTCGATAAGCATCAGTACAGGGATACCGAACTTTTCAGCCATCTGCGCAGCACGCAGTGCTTTGCGGTACCCTTCAGGATGCGGCATACCGAAGTTGCGCTTGATCTTGTTCTTGGTCCCGCGCCCTTTTTGCTCACCGATGACCATGACACGTTCATCACCGATATAACCGAGATAACAGAGGATCGCCGCATCGTCGCGGAAGTGGCGGTCGCCGTGGATCTCGTATTTGTTCGTCATCAGAAGATTAATGTAGTCGAGTGCATAGGGGCGGTCCTGGTGACGCGCCAGTTGAAGTTCCTGATAAGGTGTAAGATTCTTGTAGGTCTTGCTAACTTCTTTCTCAAGCTCTGCACTCAGGATCTTCGCGGCATGCATGTCGTGACGTACTTCCGCTGAGATGATATCTTCTTGGATCTGCTTGATCTTTTGTTCGAAGTCGAGATATTTTGCCACAGAGTGTCCTTACGTGATCAGACTTTTTTAAAGATTACGACGCCGTTAGTACCGCCGAAACCGAATGAGTTGCTCATAACGATATTGAGCTCCGCTTTACGTGCAACGTTCGGTACGATATCAAGATCACATTCAGGATCCGGATTCTCGTGGTTGATCGTCGGAGGAATGATGCCGTCGCGCATTGCCATAATACTGACAACCGCTTCAATACCGCCTGCAGCACCAAGACAGTGTCCTGTCTGACCTTTTGTCGAGCTGATCGGAGGACAGTTCTCTTTTCCGCCGAACGCTTCTTTGACCGCAGCCGTTTCATTGCGGTCATTTGTCGGTGTGCTCGTACCGTGCGCATTGACATAATCAACTTTAGGGTTGCCAGCCATGCTGAGTGCGGCTTTCATCGCACGAAGCGGGCCTTCGAGGCTTGGAGAGGTAATGTGGCTTGCATCACCGCTCTCACCGAAGCCGATCACCTCTGCATAGATACGCGCACCGCGCGCCTTGGCACTTTCATACTCTTCAAGGACCAGTGCCGCAGCACCTTCGCCCATAATAAAGCCGCTGCGTTCCGCATCGAACGGACGTGAAGCTTTTTTCGGCTCGTCATTGCGTGTACAGAGTGCTTTCATCGAAGCAAATCCGCCGATACCGACACCGGTGATCGCTGATTCTGCCGCTACGACCAGCATCTGGTCTGCACCGTTACACATAATGGTCTTTGTCGCTTCGGATACCGAATGCGTACCTGCAGCACATGCTGTTACCGCAGAGAGGTTTGGTCCGCGAAGGCCGTGGTCGATAGAGACGAAGCCGCCGAGCATGTTAACCAATGCGCCCGGGATGAAGAACGGAGAAATACGACGCGGTCCGCGTGTTTCCAGGATAATTGAGTTCTTCTCGATCAGCGGAAGCCCGCCGATACCCGATGCGGCACTGATGCCGAAACGCTCTTTGTCCATGTTTTCCGGAAGATTGGCATCTTCCATCGCTTCGTGCGCTGCTTTGATACCCAGTTGAATAAAGCGGTCCGCTTTTTTGACCTCTTTTGGGTCCATTACTGTTGCAGGATCGAAATCTTTAACCTCGCCCGCAATCTGTGCAGACTGGTTTGTTGCGTCAAAAATAGAGATCGTGTCGATCCCGCATTCGCCGTCTACTATTGCTTTAAATGAACTCTCTTTATCATGTCCGAGGGCATTGATCATTCCCATTCCGGTAACAACTACTCGTCTCACTCTATCTCCTATGACAGTGTACTTAGCGCTTGGCTTTTAAAAGCGAAACACTAAAAACACGAATCAGGGGTTACCCTGATTACTTTTTGCTTTCGATGTAGTTTACTACATCTTGAACAGTTTGGATCTTCTCTGCTTCATCGTCAGGAATTTCGATATCGAACTTCTCTTCAAGAGCCATTACAAGCTCTACTACGTCAAGGCTGTCTGCGCCAAGATCTTCAACAAACTTAGCATCTTCTTTTACTTCGTTAGCGCTAACGCTCAGTTGTTCAACTACTACCTCTTTAATGTCATCAATAAGTGCCATTATAGCTCCTGTTCCAAGAATAAAGTCGCAAAATTATAGCATAGTTAGCTTAAAAAAATGTGTTAGTAGGATGAATCAAAGAGTGTGGGGAAAAGTTTTTGTTCAGGAGAAGCGATTGATGATTGTTGAAAGAGGCATCCTATGAAGGTGCCTCTTGTCACATGAGATAAAATTGAATACAGCGCCGCGATGCGATCGCACTATGCCATATTCATACCGCCGTTGACCTTCAGCGTCTCACCGGTAATGTAGCTTGAGTGGTCACTTAACAAGAAAGCGGTTGCTTCTGCGACTTCCTGGGCATTACCGAAACGTCCCATAGGGATCTTCGAGACAAACGCCTCTTTCACTTCCTCTTTGAGTTCATCCGTCATATCCGTTGCGATAAAGCCCGGAGTGATCGTGTTATAGCGGATACCGCTTGCAGCCGCTTCGATGGCAAAACTTTTACTCATAGCGATCACCCCGCCTTTTGAAGCAGAGTAGTTTGTCTGCCCCGCGTTGCCCGTCTCGCCGACGATAGATGCGATGTTGACGACGGAACCGAATTTCTTTTTGCGCATCACTTTCATCGCTTCGCGGCAGCCGATAAATGCCGACGTAAGGTTGGCATTGATCACCTGCATGAAATCTTCCTGTTTCATACGCAGTGCCAGTTTGTCATTGGTGATACCCGCATTGTTGACAAGATACGCCAGTTCGCCGTCACTGTCTACTATCTGCTTGATACCGTTTGTGAACGCAGCTTCGTCACTGACGTCAAAACCGATCACCTCTGCCGATCCGCCTTCAGCTTCAATGGCAGCTTTGACAGCTTCCGCCGCGTCTGCACCGCTGCGATAGTTAACCCATACCTTCAATCCGTATCCGGCGAGTACCTTCGCGATTTCAGCACCAATACCGCGGCTTGAACCTGTGACCAAAACATTTTTTCCGCTAAATTTCATATCTACCTCACTCTTTTTCTTAATGTAATAATATCGAAATCAAAATTAAATCAGTGCGTGGTCCATCTCAGCCGGGCACGCGATATCCATAAGCTTCAAGACGGTCGGCGCGATGTTGTTCAAACCGCCCGTTTCGACTTTATCAACACCATCGGCGACAACAAAGCACCATACCTTGCCGACCGTATGATTGGTCAGCGTGTTCCCCTGCTCGTCTTTCATCTCTTCGCAGTTGCCATGGTCGGAAGTTATGACAACCGCATAATCCTCTTCTTTGGCTTTCTCAAGAATACGGCCCAGCTCATGATCGACCGTCTCTACCGCCTTGATAGCCGCGTCGAAGTTGCCGGTATGGCCGACCATGTCGCCGTTTGCAAAGTTGACGACGATAAACTCGTACGCTTCATCCATCGCAGTAAGAACGGCATCGCCAACTTCGGGTGCACTCATCTCAGGCTTCATATCATAGGTCTTGACATCCGGGCTCGGGATCAGGACACGTGTCTCATTGGTATAGGGCTCGTCAATACCGCCGTTAAGGAAAAAGGTCACGTGGGCGTATTTTTCTGTTTCCGCCGTATGAAGCTGTCGTGCTCCGGCATTGCTGATGACCTCGGCAAGCGTATTCTTCGGCGACTCTTTTCTAAAGAGCACAGGATATGCGAAGCTTTTGTCATATTCGGTCATCGTCGCCAGGTTTACCGGGACAAACGTACGTTCAAAACCGTCAAAACCTGCATCACCTATCGCCGTCACTATCTCGCGCATACGGTCGCTGCGGAAATTGGTGGTCAATACCGCATCGCCCTCTTTGAAGCCGTCATAGCCGTCAAACGCTGCGGGAACGATAAATTCATCCGTCTCGTCGTTGGCATAGGAGTTCTCGATGTAATCGCTTACACTGTTATCGCTTTTCGGCGTTGCCGTGACGATCGCATCATACCCTTTCTTGACACGCTCCCAGCGGTTATCACGGTCCATCGTATAGAAACGGCCGCCGATAGTGGCGATCTTGATCTTCTCGCTCAGGTGCGCCTGAATATGCTGCAGGTAGAGCTTTGCCGATGTCGGCGATACATCACGTCCGTCAGTGATCAGGTGCAGCCACACCTCTTTGCCTTTTTCAGCGGCGTTTTCGGCAAGACCGATCATGTGATCGATGTGCGAGTGCACTCCGCCGTCGCTCATCAGGCCTACAAGGTGAAGGCGCTTGCTTTTACTCATCAGCTCCACCAGTTCAGGGTTGGAGGCAAGGGTGTTCTCCTGCAGCGCCAAAGAGATCTTGACAAGGTCCTGGTAAAGGATGCGCCCGCTGCCGATCGTCATATGGCCGACTTCGGAGTTGCCCATCTGTCCCTCGGGCAATCCGACGCTCAGACCGAATGTATCGATAAGGGAGTGCGGCGCTTCGCTGAAGAGACGCTCATAGGTCGGCTTTGTCGCGTTGTAAAAGGCGTTATGTTCGGTTTTACCGCAGAAGCCGATACCGTCCGTAATAATAAGAATCGCTTTTTTAGGCAAAGTATCTCTCCTTTAAACGAAATTTGTTCGGAATTATAATAAAATAACACTTTTAACTGCATAAACCTGAAAAACCTCTTTTTTACTTTCGGACAATGCATCACCTGACTTAGGACTAATTGAACAATGCTTTACTGGCTTTCCGAACTCTATGACATCAACCTCTTTCAATACATCACCGTCCGTGCAGGCTTCGCATTTTTTCTCGCGCTCTCATTCACCCTCTATTTTATGCCGATCTTTATCCGTTGGGCACAGCGCTCATCAAGCCACCAACCCATCAACACCTACGCCCCCGAAGCGCACCAGCTTAAAGCCAAGACGCCGACCATGGGCGGCATTGTCTTTATCTTCTCGACCATCCTCGCCTCGCTGCTTACGATCAACGTCGAAAACCTCTTTGCCGTCGCTGCATTATTGACACTGCTGCTTTTCTCCCTGATCGGTTTCAAGGATGACTGGGCAAAGGTATGCCAGAAAGAGAACCTTGCAGGACTTAGCGCACGCTTTAAGTTCTTCCTGCAGATGCTTAGCGCACTGGCGATCGGCGTTTTCCTCTGCTACGGAGCGGACTTCAATACAGAGCTTTATGTGCCGTTCATCAAAACGGCGCTTTTTGACATGGGTGTCTATTCCCTGCTTTTCTGGGCTATCGTCATGGTAGGGGCCTCCAATGCCGTCAACCTCACAGACGGCCTTGACGGCCTCGCGACCGTCCCCTCTATCACCGCACTTACCTCGCTTGGCATCATTGTCTATTTTACGGGGCATGCAGGTATCAGTTCGTACCTTCTGCTGCCGAACTTTCCTGTCGGAGAAGTCACCATCATCGCCAGCGCACTGGTAGGGGCTCTTACCGCTTTCCTCTGGTATAACTGCCACCCCGCAGAAGTCTTCATGGGAGACAGCGGCTCCCTGCCGTTGGGCGCTTTTATCGGTTATATGGGGATTATCAGCAAAAGCGAAGTCCTGCTCCTGCTGATCGGGCTTATCTTCGTCATCGAGACACTTTCGGTCATCTTGCAGGTGGGAAGCTACCGTCTTAGGCAGAAACGCGTATTTCTCATGGCCCCTATCCACCACCACTTTGAGATGAAAAAGTGGGCTGAGAACAAGATCATCGTGCGCTTCTGGATCATCGCGGTACTCTCGAATCTTCTTGCGTTGATTACACTCAAAATACGCTAGCGCTCTCGCAAGGGTTCAGCCCCGGAAGCGTATTCGGAAAACTTTTTTAACATTAAGCTTGTTTTTAAACTAGCAAAGTTATAATTTCGGCCTCTTAACAGAAGGCCTGTTAGCTCAGTCGGTAGAGCAAGGGATTGAAAATCCCTGTGTCCTTGGTTCGATTCCGAGACAGGCCACCACTTATTCAAAATCAAATCACACATATACTTTTCAGAAACATCATCCATACAGACCTCAACTATTCATGCTCCCAAGCTACATAAATTTTGCCCGGACCTATCGTTTCCGCTGCCTCTATACAGCGTGTGCAGTCGTTTCAATATCTATGAGTGTAAATTAAAAGTAGTGGATCAAGAAGAGAGAAGAGAGTAAAAAAGTTGGGATAGAAGAACAGCCCGGAGGCTGTAACGCTTCTTAGTTAGGAAGCTTGAAAATAAGTCCGCCGGAGACAGTTGAAAGGTACTGAACCCCGAACTCGTTCCCGTTAGCATCAATACGGCTGAGGCGGTAACCGATTTCGACACCGAATTTTTTATTGATTTCAAAGTCTACACCCAGGTCGCCGCCGAAGTAGCCACGGCTCTCTGTTCCGTTATTTCCGCCCAAACGGATCCAACCGCCGTTTCCGCCCAGAAAGATGTTCATGCTGTCAGTTAGCGGAAGAAGGTACTGTACCTCCAGGCCGACACTTTGCATATAATCAAGGTCACCTACGTCATACACGCGTCCGCTGATATAAGCGCGGTACTCGTCACTCTCGGCACCCAGCTTGAGACCGCCGCTCACACCGTTCTCATTGTTCTCAGTAAAACCGCCCGGTGTATGGCCAACAACACCGCCGCCCTCTATACCGATCAACGGTGTTGCATCCCAGTCACCTGCAGTCGCATTGAGTCCAAAGACCAATGCAGAAGCTAATACAATTTTACGCAGCATACTATTCCTTTTTTTTCATGAATAGCACTCATCAGTTTGAGAGTGTTATTTTCAGATCTATTTCGATTATACCCGCTTCGAATTTAACCAATCTTTAAACAGATCAACATAACGCTAAAAAAATCAACATCTTTTGAGCAGATCATCCGCAGCCGTCACGGCACTTGAGAATGCCCACTGGAAGTTATATCCACCAAGTTCCCCTGTTATATCGACCACTTCACCGATAAAATAAAGCCCATCGCACCGTCTGCTCTGCATAGTGGCCGCATCGATCTCATCACAAAGGACCCCGCCGCGGCTCACTTCGGCTTTAGTGAAGCCGAAACTTCCCGATGGTGCGAACACGTATTCATGCAGCTGCATCAGCTTCTGCATATCACTGCTGCTCAGACGTGTACAGGGCTTGTCTTCGAGCTCAAGCGCCTGCAAAAACTGTTTCATGAAACGTTTGGGCAGGGGGATGGCCGAACTGATCAGTTTTTTACTCCCTTTGCAGAGTGCATCGGCACGTTTGTCCGGCAGAAAATCCACCGTAATACTCCCTTTATGCCAGTAAAGCGATGCGCTTAAGACTGCGGGACCGCTTATCCCTTTATGGGCGAACAGCATATCCTCTTCTATCACCCGTCCCTGCGAAACGATCCGCACAGGGAAGCTGATGCCGCTGAGCTCTCTCATCCAGAACTCTGAGGGCTGCAGGGTCAAGCCGACCAGTGCCGGCGAAAAGGGCTTGACACTATGGCCGAACGACGCGGCGATATCGAGACCGATCCCCGTCGCGCCAAGGGTTTTAAAACTGACACCGCCGCTGGCCACCACGACCCTTTGTGCGCCAAAACGTTCCCTGTCGGTCGTCACGACGAAGCCCTCACCGTTTTTCGCGACACCTTCTATCTGATAGCCAAGGCGATAGTCGCACCCTTTGCCGAGCCGACGAAGAAGGTCAATGATCTCATCGGAACTGTCACGGCAGAAATAGTAGCGCCCTTTTCTCACAACAGGGTCTATGCCGTTGTGTTTCAAAAACCCTAGCAGCTCCTCTTTACCGAAATGCGCCAACACCTGTGCCAGCATCGCTTCATCGCCCAGGTAGTGCAGCGGCCGCACGTCTGTATTGGTAATATTGCATTTCCCGCCGCCGGAGACTTTCAGTTTTGCGCCGACACGGCTGTTGCCTTCAACGACTGCGACACTGAGCCTGCCGTGCATCTGCAGCCACGCCGCACACATCAATCCGCTTGCACCGCCGCCGAGTATTACTACATCATAGCTTTTAATGGTCAGCCTTTCTCTTTATCTGCGCTTATTGTATCCAGATGCTCCTTGTACTTCGACAAAACAAGGTGTGCTAATCTGCTATAATTGCGCTATCAATTCAAGGCGTACATTAATGAACAAAAAACTGCACATAGTCTCTCTGGGCTGTACAAAGAACCTGGTCGATACCGAAGTGATGATGGGCCGGCTCCATTTTTATGAGATGACCCAAAACCCCGAAGAGGCCGATGTGATCATCGTCAACACCTGCGGCTTTATCGATGCGGCCAAAGAGGAGTCGCTGAACACCGTACTCGGACTTGATGAACAGCGCAAAGAAGATTCCGTACTGGTCATGGCGGGATGCCTCAGCGAACGCTACAAGGAGGAGCTGAGCAAAGAACTCAGCGAAGTCGATATCTTCACCGGCGTGGGCGACTACGACAAGATCGACGAACTCCTCGCCGAGAAACAGAGCCGTTTCAGCGACCAGGTCTATCTCATCGACGGTGCCGAACGCGTTGTGACCGGTTCAAGCTACCACGCCTACATCAAACTCTCCGAAGGGTGCAACCAGAGCTGCAGTTTCTGCGCAATCCCCTCGTTCAAGGGCAAGCTCAACTCCCGTTCTCTCGAGAGCATCGCAAAAGAGGTGGAAAACCTTGTCGCCAAGGGCTACTTCGATTTCAGCTTCATCTCTCAGGACTCCAGCTCATTCCTGCGCGATCAGAACATCAAAGACGGGCTGATCCACCTCATCAAACGCATCGAGCTCATCGACGGGGTCAAGAGTGCACGTATTCTCTACCTCTATCCTTCAACGACTTCCATGAAGCTGCTGCAGTCCATCGCCGATTCGAAGATCTTCCATAACTATTTCGACATGCCGATCCAGCACATCAACGATGATATGTTGCGTATCATGAAACGCGGTTTCGGCAAAGAGAAAACACTTGAACAGCTGAACTTCATGCGCTCGCTTCCAAACTCTTTTGTACGTACGAGTTTCATCGTCGGTCACCCCGGCGAAAACGAAGCGATGTTCGAAGAGCTTT
>JBFEWT010000125.1:0-6134 GCA_041546225.1 Sulfurimonadaceae bacterium | reverse complement strand
TAAATGGTGGTGAGAGCAGGAGTCGAACCTGCGAACCCATAGGGAGCAGATTTACAGTCTGCCGTCGTTGGCCACTTGACTATCTCACCACACTTGTCTGGTCTAACACTGTTTCTAATATTCAAAGTCAATGGTGCCGACACGAGGATTTGAACCCCGGGCCTGCTGATTACAAATCAGCTGCTCTAGCCAACTGAGCTATGTCGGCATTGAAATTGAGCCGTAATTATATATATTTTGAGATCTATTGTCAAGAGTTTTTAGGATTAAAATGGAATTTCATCGCCATCTTGCAGAATTATGCAGTTCCAGGAGCCTTTCATCGCCTCTATCTCGGCTCTAATCTGTGTTTCATAGGTCGGCTTTATATGGTTGATATAGAGCTTTATGTTTTTCTTTTTGACCGCTTCGAGCTGTTCAAAGAGTATTTTCGGTGTCAGATGTTTACTGACTTGTGCGATTGTTTCCATTTTAGAGGGGAATGAACACTCTACCACTGCCGCAGTCACACTCTCATCGGTATCGATCTTTTCGATGACCGCATCAAGGCTGTAGGTATCCGAACTGATAACGACCGAACGCTCCGCGTCTCTTACCTTGTAACCGCAGCACGGTACGATATGGTCAGCTTCAATCGGCTCAACACTCATCCCCTTGCCGATATCATACACTTTGCCAAACTCTATAGCTACATACTCGACACTCATCATGTCCGAGTCTGCCATCTTTATCTCGGAGAAATCCGGCCATATCTTATCGTTGAGGAAATGTTCTTTGACGGCATCGAGCGTCTCAGGAAGGCCCATGATGCGCAAAGGTGTTTTGCGGTCTGTAAAATAGCCGCTCATGATGAACGCTATATCGAGCAGGTGGTCCAGATGCGAATGGGTAAGCCAGATACCTTCAATATCGGCGACCTTGTCATGCATCCCTGTCAGCAGGTTGCCCGCATCGATCACGTGTGCATCGTTCAGCCAGAAAGCCGTTGTGCCTTTGCCGTCAACTTTCGTTCCGTAGGCACCCAGTGCCTTTATCTCACCCATCGCACTCATCTTTCACCATGATCGATGACGCTATGGTCTCTGCCGCGTAGGTCGATGCAAGCATGATGTATTTGAAATCATCTTCTTGAAAGCGCGCCCCTTTTGGCAACTTGTTGATCAGCTGGAATGCGCCGGCGATATCGCCGTTTTGACAGAACATCGGCACGACCATCATCGTCTCTGTACGGTAGCCCGTCTGCTGGTCGATCTCCGCATTGAATCGTGCATCGCCGTAAACATCGTTCACGATCATCCGTTTACCCTCAGTGACCGCATACCCGACAATACCCGATTGGGCCGGGACCCTGATCTCGTCTATCCCCTGTGCTACATAGGTCCAGAGCTCTTTTTTATCCTGGCTCATCAACCAGACCGTGCAGCGGTCTGCATAGGTAATGGCACGTGCCATCTCTGCGAGCTGCGAAACGATACCGTAAGGTGATTTTTCACCGGATATGCGTGTTACATAATCAAATATCTGCTCAATCATCTCCGTCGAATCTGCTCTTTCAAACGTTTCCAATCCGTCACCTGCCTGCATATGGTTTACTGTGCCGCGTTCACTCTTGAGACCAGAATGGCGCACTTCATTAAAAGCTATTGTATAGCATATTGCTCAAAAAAAGAAATAAATGACCAAAAAACGGGAAAATAATCCTATTTTTTTGATCTTTCCTTCCCTGAGTACACACAGAATATGTTTTCATACCGACACACTTTTTGCTACAATCACACTCAAAAAGGGCCTTCCATGCTCTATACACTCTTCTCCCCTTCAGAAGGTAAACATCATGGCGGCAGCGGCCAGCCGCTATCGCGACTGCTCTTTGACCTGCAGCCCCGTAAACAGATCCTAGAAGCCTATGACGCCATTGTCAACTCCGGTAACAGCGAAGCTATCAAAATGCTGTTTGGCTATAAAAAAGATGCCGACTGCGCTCCTTACCTCGGGAGAGTGTTCGAAACGGCAACCATGCCCGCCATAAAACGTTACGACGGGGTCGCCTATGATTTCTTGAATGTTGCCAGCCTTGATGATGCGGCCACCGAATATCTCTACAGTCACACCATCATCTTCTCCAACCTCTATGGCCCCATCATGGGCGGAGATTTCATCGCCGACTACAAGGTCAAGCAGGGGAACGATATTGGAAGTATCACGCCGGACCTCTACTATAAAAAAGGGTTTACCGAGGCACTGGATGCACTGCTGGAAGGTCAGGAGATTCTCGATCTGCGCGCTGGCTATTACGATAAGTTCTATAAACCATCCCAACCCTTTACGACACTGAAGTTTATGAAAGAGGGGAAAGTCGTCAGCCACTGGGCCAAAGCCTACCGCGGGATAGTCCTGCGCGAGATCGCGAAGCACCATGTCGAAAGTATCCGTGATTTTATGAAACTGGAGATCGAAGGGTTGAAAGTCGAAGAGGTCAAAAAGGGCAAGAACAAAACGGAGATAGTCTACAGCATCATCGGCTGAGATGCGCGCTAGCTGTTTGCACACCCCTCTTTGATACGCGCGCTCAGCCGTTTGCCGTATTTATACGCGGTATTGGGGTCTGTGCGGTCCCAGTCATGCAGCTCCTGCTTTAAAAAACTTCTATAAAACTTTTCCAATGCCTTTTTGTCTTCCTCCGTCAGCTTTTCAACCACTATACGCCCTCCGAACGCTTTATGATTCACCGGCGGCTGTTTAAGCGGTGCGTGCAGCTGCTCAAAATATTTTGCGATGCGCTTCTCCCCTGACTCCGACTCCTCTTGCGTACCGCAAACGATAAAGGTGCCCGGAAGGCGTTTATCGAGCTTCTGCGCATATTTTTCCATAAAAGCGGTAATGCGTTTATCTACACCGCCAAGCCAAACACCCGAACCGATGACAAACGCATCATATTGCTCGATGACTGCATCCGTATCGATTGTCGCGATATTGAGCAGGTCGACATCCTGATCCATCCCTTTGGCCATCCAGCGGGCGGTATCCTCCGTCGCGCCGTAGCGCGTCGCGTAGATGATCGCGATCTTCGGGCCACCCTTGCCCTCGCCTTTGGGCACCTGCTCTTTCACACTGCAGCCGAAACTGAATGCCGCCGCACACAACAGCGCGTAGGATGCAGAATCTTTTATAAACTCTCTTCTGGATACAGACCTCTTCATCATCACTCCTCATCTTATCCCTATTATATCTGCGAAAGATATCCGAAAAAGAAGAAGCGGAAAAATCACAAAAAAGCGTGATAGCAGAGTGATGCGGCGGGAGGAGAAAGTCTATGTATGAAAAGGGTGCAGTTCTTCTTTTGCACCCTCGAGGGGTAACACTGCGTTTACCAGCCGATACCGAAACCGACTATGTAACGACGGTCCGTAAGCTGACCGCTCTCGGGGCCGATCTCTTCGGCATAGGTGGCAGCCTCTATCTTGAAGATGGCCAGCTGCAGGTCAAGCCCTGCCGTGTAATTGCCCTGGTAGAGACCGACATTGAGCGTCGACATAAAATAGAAGTTGTCCACCAGTCCGAGGCTGGCACCGAGGCGCAGGCGTTTGATCATGTCGGTGTCGTCCGCTTCTGAACGGCTGACATCTGTCACTTCGCCTGCGGCTACACTGAAGTCGTAATAGTAGGTCTTGTTGGCATTGAGCAGGTCCACATAATCGACCGCCAACCGGAAGTGCTCCAGATAGGCTACCTCTGGAGAGACCGATGCACCGATGTTCAGCGTCATCGGCTGGCTTCCGTAGGCGTCGTCAATATCGAGCCCGCCGATATTGATCAGGCTGAGGCCGAAAGCCGGCTTCCAGTAGCCGTCAAGTTCATAGATAGCCCCCAGGTCGAAACCGACACCGCTGCCGCTTTTTTCATAGTTGTCTTCCAGGTATTTTCCGAGATCGTCCTGATTGTCGATGATCTCCGTAATACCCAGTCCCCCTTCATAGGAGTTTTGAGAGATATACTTCACACCCACTCCAAGTTCCAGACTTCCCGCCCCTACTTTGTCAAAACGCTTTGCCACGCCCAAAACGGCACCGCTGTAGGTACGCGCATGCACTTCGACAAGGTCGTTGGTCCCGCCGTTGCCGTGTGCGATCATATTGACGTCGCCGCTGGCCAGCAAGCCGATGGAAAAGGCAAACGCATCGCCGTTGTAAGAGACCGAGGAGTAGTTGCTCACATCCAGATGGAAATGCTCACCGGAATACTGCTTTAAGACATCGGCGACGGCACTGCTGCTGTTCGTATCTGCGGCATCACTCAGGTCGTTGCCAAAGTCATTCATCTTCTCGCTTGCCGTAACGCTTACGCCAAGCAATTCCACCTCTACCCCGTGTGATTTCTTGATGTTTGCCAGACCTGCGGGATTGTGAAAGACCGAGGTGCTGTAACCGCCTACGGCGACATTCGCACCGCCCATGCCCATGATACGCGCGTCTTTATAAAGGTAGGCGTGTTCGGAGTGGCCCGCCATCAGCGCCGAGGCGCCAAAGAGTGTCAGAAATGCTAGTTTTTTCATTGCCCTGCTCCCGGATTATGGTTGGTTGAGATAGTCGAGTATCTCGGTAATTGTGATATTTCCGTCATCGGGACTGATCTCCGTAACAAACGCCGTAATGTCCGCCTGCAGCTGCTCATCGCCGCCGACAAGTGCCAAAATGGTGTCGAGACCGTCATTGAGTGTCGAGACCAGTAGATCGGCTACAGAGAGTTCGTTGGCCGGGTCATCACTCTGGTCAACCGGACAGGGGTAAAGGGATGCGTTGGTATCGGGCGTTGCGTTGATGTCCGCTGCATAGACAAAGTCCGTTGTACAGTACCCCTCGGTGATCACCGTCGATTTCGGATCGACCAGTGTCATCAGGTGGAAAAAACGTTCAACGGCAAGCGCACCGTCGGTCACATCGACATCGACAAAACCGTAACTGCGGCCATTTGAGAAGGTGACGTTGCTCTCATGCGTCGCAGTGACGTTCTCCGCGCAGACCCCGTTATCGAGTACGGCAAGCTGCAACGCACAGGCCGAAGCGTCCAGGTCGTCCGGGTTGCCGTTGGCGTTCACATCGTTCTCGGCACTTGCATTCTGCTCGACCCAGCTGTCGATGTCGTCCGTAAGGTAGTCAAATGTGACCGCCGCACTCATCGTATCGGAAAGCCCCTGATAGAGGCAGACATCTTTCTGTCCCGATGTCAGCGTCGTGCTGTTACACTCCGTTCCGGCAAGGTAGCCCTCGAAGTTCGTAACCGCCCTGTCAAGGTCTTGCAGCGCACTGTCGCTGCGGCTTGCACCGACCGTGTTTACAAAAGTACCGAAAGTCGCGCTGCTGCCCGACTCCGAAGATTCCGATGCCGCAACAATAATGTCTGTGACACCCAGGCCCGCTTTGCCCATATAGGCTACGCCCAGGTCGACCATATAGTCGTCTCCGCCATACTCTGCCCGGCAAGATGCATCATTCTCAAGACGGTCTACGACCCTTTCAAATTCGCCTTTGTCCAGACTCACCTGCATATCGAACCGGCACGTCTCTTCTCCCCCGCATCCACTCAGCAACATCACTATCAGTGCCGAGAAGCCAATCAAGCTCTTTTTCATAGACCATCCCCTTTTATCGTTGGAACTTCTCAAAAATTTATCACCATTCTATAACCTCCGGAGTTAAATTTTACTATCCTTGGTCCACGCTTTAAAAATGAGAAAGAAATTATTAATAATGAGCGGGCTGTGCTAGAATAGCGCTATGCAAAACATACAAGAAATCCTAAATACCAAGCCCGCCGTCATGCTCTACTTCAGCGCACCGACGTGTAATGTCTGCCATGCGCTCAAACCCAAGCTCACCGATGCCATCACCCGCAATTTCGACGCATTCGAGATTGTCAGTATCGATATTTCGCAAGAGCCCGAGACCGCTTCGCACTTTGGTGTATTCGCCATTCCGACGATCTTGATATTTTTAGATGGTAAAGAGTTTCTGCGTAAAAGCCGCAATATGAGTGTGGAGGAAGTCGTAGAGACGATACGCCGCCCCTACGAGATTATGATGCGCTAACGATTAGCGCATAAATGCGATGAGTGCCGCGGTGACTGCGACATTAAG
>JBFEWT010000143.1:0-4688 GCA_041546225.1 Sulfurimonadaceae bacterium | reverse complement strand
GATACGCGAACGCTATGTCGATGTGGACGAAGTCGACATGATCTTTGACGAGATCAAGAAGATCGGCGGCGAATACGGCTACTGGTCGCCGCATTGGCTTTGGAAGATACGTGCTTTCGCCGATAAGATGGTCGGCGGTCCCGGTCTGGAAGTGGGGCGCCGGACCGACAAGGCCAAGATACGTATCGGGGAGCGTCTGGATTTCTGGATCGTCTCGGCATACCTCGATACGGAAGAGCGGAAGGTCCTGACGCTGAAAGGACGCATCAAGAGCCCGGGCGACTCCTGGCTGCAGTTCGCCCTGATAGAGGAGGAGAACGGGTGGCGTTTCACCATACGGGCCTATTTCAACCCATCGGGCCTTTTCGGCTACCTCTACTGGTACTCGCTCTATTTTGTACACAAGTATATTTTCGATGCGATGATGGACAATATACTCGCAGAGGCGCGAAAGCGTTGAAAATTACGCCCAGATGGTGCCTGTTGGCACTCTTGGCACCTTCTTCGCCCATCTTCTACGCTATAATACGCTAATTTCAATACTCCACTACATAGCGATAATATGACCGATTTTTATACATCCACAGAGGATAGCCTGCGCGTTGTCACCGACCTTGACCTTGAGCTGATCGACCATGTCCCCGATGAGCGTTTTCCATGGCTGCTCTGGAGCTTTATTAAAGTACGCCAGCCCAATGCGCAGGGGCTTCCTGAAAAAGAGGAGGAGGGTGTCCTGTTCGATCTTCGCCATGAGCTGATCCATGCCCTGCATGAGAACCTGGAGGTCGTTTACGCCGGTTCGCGTCTCGTCGACGGCTGGTTTGAGCTCTATTTTTATGCGCCTTCGCCAAAGCGCTACGAGAACATTGTCGCACAGACCATGAACGCATACAGCGACTACGCCTACGAGTCGGGTTCGCGCCGCGATGCAAAGTGGGAGCAGTACCTTCGCCGCCTCTACCCCGATGCACGCAATTTCCAGCAGATCCAGTCGCGCCATACCATCCTGGCATTGAACGAAGAGGGCGATGACCTGAACGCAGAACGTCCGGTCGAGCATTACATCTTTTTCAAGACACGCAGCAATGAAGAGCGTTTCAGTGACAAGGCGATGGATATGGGCTTCACCGTCAAAGAACAGGTCGAGCAGGATGATGAGACCTATCCGTACGGCGTCATCCTCGAACGCTCCGGTGCCGTTACGTTCGAGGCGATAGAGGAGAGTATTGACATGCTCTTCGCCGCAATGCTGAAAGAGCATGGCGTCTATGAAGGGTGGAGTACCGCATTGGCAAAAGAAGCAGATGTTTAAAATCGCCGGTGTTTTTCCCTATGTCATAGCGCTTTTTCTAAACGCTTTTACCGACCTTGGGCACAAGATCATCATCCAGAACACCGTCTTCAAGATCTATGACAATGAGGTGCAGATCATCCTCACTGCCATTGTCAATGCGCTTGTCCTGCTGCCGTTTGTCCTGCTTTTCTCGCCATCTGGCTATCTTGCGGACAAATATGCGAAAAACACGATCATGAAGCACGCTGCGGCCTTTGCCGTAGTGATCACGTTGCTTATCACGCTTTCGTACTATATGGGCTGGTTTGAAGCGGCCTTTGCCTTTACCTTTTTGCTCGCCGTACAGAGTGCTTTCTACTCCCCGGCAAAATACGGCTACATTAAAGAGCTCGTAGGGGAGAAACACCTTACTTCGGGCAATGCAACGGTACAGTCGGTCACTACGGTCGCCATACTCAGCGGTATCATCTTCTATACGGTGCTCTTCGAGAACTCTTTGGATGCCGGGTATGCAAGCGAAGCGGATATCCTGCAGCAGGTCGCGCCGCTGGGCTGGCTGCTGGTCGCCGGGTCGGTCATTGAGTGGTACATGGCGGCGAGATTGCCGAGAAAAGTCGATGCCCTGCCGAAGAAACGCTTTGACTTCAGACGCTACAAAAACGGCTATTACCTGCGTAAGAACTTTCGTACGCTGCGCCGAAAAGAGTCCATCTATATCGCAGTCATCGCACTTTCGCTCTTCTGGTCCATCTCTCAGGTGGTGCTTGCCGTCTTCGGTGCCTATGCGAAATCGGAACTGGGCGTCGAGAACACCATTATGGTGCAGGGTGTCATGGCGCTTGCCGCGATCGGTATCGTGCTGGGCTCCGTTGCCGCGGCAAAGCTGTCACGTTACTACATCCATATGGGCCTTGTCCCGTTCGGGGCCTTCGGCCTTGCGCTGATGGTGCTGCTGCTGCCGTTTAGTCCCAACATGGGGATGGTCGCCGTGCTCTTTACGAGCTTCGGCTTCTTCGCCGGACTCTTTATCGTGCCGCTGAATGCGTACATCCAAAAAGCCGCACCGCGTATCCATCTGGGTACCATCCTGGCGGCAAACAACTTTATGCAGAACCTCCTTATGTTCGGCTTTTTGATGCTGACAACGCTTTTTGCGTATTACGGCGTCAACTCCGAGGGGCTTTTCTACCTTATGTTCGCTATCGCGCTGGGGATGGCGGTTATGCTCAGCCGCCGTTACAGCATCATGTTTATTCGTTTCGTGGTGACGCTGGCGCTTAGCCTGCGTTACAAGTTTCAGATAATCGGCGAAGAGAACATCCCGAAGCAGGGCGCGCTGCTGCTCCTTGGCAACCATATCAGCTGGATCGACTGGTTCATCGCGCAGCTGCCGCTTGAACGCAGTATCCGTTACCTCATGGACCGTGGCATCTACGAGTGGAAACTCATCAACCCCATCATGCGCATCGGCAAGATCATCCCCGTCTCGCCAAAAGCTTCCAAAGAGGGTTTCATCGCAGCGCGCGAACATATCGCGGCCAAAGGCGTTGTCGGTGTCTTCCCGGAAGGCTCCATCTCGTATAGCGGGGAACTGGGCAAGTTCTACCGCGGTTTTGAATTGATAAGCGGGACATATAACGGTAAAATAGTGCCGTTTTATATCGACGGCATCTACGGCAGCATCCTGAGCCGCTCGAAAACGCACTATACGCAAGAGCGCAGCGGCTGGCGCCGTGTTGTCACCATCATCTACGGCGAACCGATGCCGCTTGACAGCAACGCCGACGAAGTACGCGAAGCGATTATCAGACTAAAGGAAAAACATGGCGCTCAATAAACCAAAATACTCCCTCTTTAAAAACGGCCGTTACGCTGTCGAGGGGCTTATAGAAGTAATACAGAACGAGAGCTCGTTCAAACTGCAGGTGCTGCTCTTTTTCGTGATGAGCATCGGTGCATGGATGCTGCCTGTCGACTTCGCCTATAAGGCGATCTTGCAGACCTCGCTCTTTATCCCCATCATGGCCGAACTGACCAACAGCGCTATCGAACGCACGGTGGACCTTGTGACCAAGGAGTACCATATCCTCGCCAAGCGCGCCAAAGATGTGGGGGCGACGCTGGTACTGCTTTCGCTTATCGTCACGGCATTTATCTGGGGCGCGGTTTTGTGTCTCGCATTTGAGCTTATATAGGGTAGAATTACCCTCTTAATTTGATTATATGAGGTAGTGTCATGGCAACTACGTTGATTATCGGTGCGGGCGGCGTCGGCCGCGTTGTAGCGCACAAGTGTGTTCAGAACAGTGATGTCTTTACGAAGATTATTTTGGCAAGCCGCTCCATCGGGCGTTGTGAAGAGATCAAGAGCGAGCTCCCCGAGGGTGCTGTCGAGATCACTACCGTCGATGCGGACAATACGCAGGAAGTGATCGACCTGATAGAGCGTGTCGGTGCGGAGATCGTCATCAACGTGGCACTGCCGTACCAGGACCTTACCATCATGGACGCCTGTGTTGCGACGAAAGTACCGTATCTCGACACGGCCAACTACGAGCACCCGGACACGGCGAAGTTCGAGTACAAAGAGCAGTGGGCAAAAGACGGCGCGTTCAAAGAGGCGGGCATCATGGGCCTTCTGGGCAGCGGTTTCGACCCGGGCGCGACCAATATGTTCTGTGCCTATGCGCAGAAACACTACTTCGACGAGATCCACACCATCGATATCCTCGACTGTAACGCGGGCGACCACGGCTACCCGTTCGCGACGAACTTCAACCCGGAGATCAACCTGCGCGAAGTGAGTGCGAAGGGCCGCTACTGGGAGAACGGCGAGTGGATAGAGACCGAGCCGATGGAGATCGGTTTCAGCTGGGACTACCCGGAGATCGGGCCAAAAGACAGCTATCTTCTCTACCACGAAGAGATGGAATCGCTTGTCAAGCACATCAAGGGGCTTAAGCGCATCCGTTTCTTCATGACATTCGGTCAGAGCTACCTGACGCACATGAAGTGCCTTGAGAACGTCGGTATGCTCGGTATCAAAGAGGTAGAGCACAAAGGGATGAAGATCGTTCCGATCGAGTTCTTGAAGACCCTGCTGCCGGATCCGGCTTCACTGGGACCGCGCACCAAAGGCAAGACGAACATCGGTATCGTCGCCGAAGGGATCAAAGACGGTAAGAAGCGCAAGATCTACATCTACCAGATCAAAGACCACGAAGAGTGCTACGCCGAAGTGAAATCACAGGGCGTCTCCTATACGACGGGCGTTCCCGCGATGATCGGCGCGAAGCTGATACTCAAGGGCATCTGGAAAGGCGAGGGCGTCTTCAATATGGAACAGCTCGATCCCGATCCGTTCATGGACGCGCTCAACACGGACGGTCTGCCG
>JBFEWT010000188.1:0-3080 GCA_041546225.1 Sulfurimonadaceae bacterium | reverse complement strand
GGCATCCGGGATGCCGTCCCCGAAGACTTCCGCTTTTCCATCAAGGTCCCCAACAGCATCACCCTGACCCACTATTACAAAAAGGATAGAGCCGGCAATCTCGTGCCCAATCCTTCTTTCCTCTCGTCAGGAGCTCCCACCGTTTTGGGTGAAGACTAGACTCTAGCTTCTTCACGGCGCTGGAGGTATTCCCAGTCCGCATCGACACGTTTTTGCCACTCGTCGATCAGGTATTCGTACTCTTTCTTGAAGAGGTGTTTGAAACGTCCCTGAGCACCGAGGTAGTCACGTACCGGGATGATGTTTTTCGGACGGTATGTGATGTTCAGCTCACGCCCGTTGATGATCTCATAAAGAGGGAAGACCAAAGAGTCTGTCGCAATGTCAGAAACCGCAATAGTATCTTCCGGAGCGAATTTCCACTCAGTCGTACATGCTGACATTGCGTTGATATAGACCGGACCTTCCGTCTGGAAACCTGTCTGGATCTTTTTGATCATATCTTTCCACTTGTTCGGAGCGACTTGTGCAACATACGGCGCACCGTGTGATGCCATAATACCGAGCATATCTTTTTTCATCATCTTTTCGCCGTAGCTGTGCGTACCTGCAGGAGAGGTCGTCGTGCTACCGCCAATAGGTGTAGATGATGAACGCTGTCCACCTGTGTTAGCATAGACTTCGTTGTCAAGACAGACATACATCATGTCGTGACCGCGTTCGAAACAACCCGAAACCCACTGGAAACCGATATCGAATGTCGCACCGTCGCCGCCGAATGCGACAAACTTAGGATTACGATCAGGCTGCTTCAGGCGGCCTTTGTTCTTAAGGGCTTTGTACATCGCCTCTGCGCCTGCGACTGCCGTAGAACTGTTTTCGAAACCGATGTGGATCCATGATGCATCCCATGATGTATACGGGTAAACTGCCGTACAAACTTCAAGACAGCCTGTCGATGCAGCAAGTACCAAGTCGTCGTTTGTCGCATTAAGGACTTCACGAACGATAATGGAGTGCGCACAACCCGGACAGAGAAGGTTTGCACCCTCAAAACGGTCCGCAGATGTCGAAAACTCTTTTAGGTTTTTAATCTTTTTAATTTCGCTCATTATTCTCTCCTATAGGAACGACAGTTTTGGACCGCGTACGCCGACATACTGCTGAAGCGGTGTTGTCGGTTTCCCGGCGTCTGCATTTGCCTGAAGGTCGGCAAAGATCTCATTGAGGTGTGCTTTTGTCAAGTCACGACCGCCAAGACCGTAAATGTAGTTCGTAAGAACACCGGAATTTTCCTGGTTTACCATACAGCCTGCAAATTCGTTAAAGAGCATACCGACTGTTCCGTGCGGAGATGAACGGTCAAGAGCACCGATCGCTTTAACGTCTTTCAGGATCTCTACGATCTGCTCAAATGGCCATGGGCGCAGAACACGGATACCGATAACGCCTGCTTTGATACCTTTTTGTTCACGTACCTCTTTTGCCACTTCACGCGCAGTCTCAACAGATGTACCCATACATACAACAGCAACTTCCGCATCTTCCATGTCATACGTCTCGACCATGTTGTATTTACGGCCGGTCAGTTTTTCGAAGTCGTCGAATGCTGCCTGGATCTTAGGGAACACTTTCGTCATCAGGTCGTTGTGCTGACGCGCTTTGTGTTCAAAGTGCCAATCTTCTTCCGTCTGTACACCGTGTGTTACAGGGTGTTCAAAGTCGAGCATGTCGTTCATCGGCTTGAAATCACCTACAAAGCTATAACCCACTTCGTCTGTCATTGTCGCGACACCCTGTGCAGTATGTGACGTCATAAAGCCGTCTTGGTGGATCATCGCCGGAAGACGTACATCATGATCTTCGGCCACTTTAAAGGCGATGAAGTTCAAGTCGTACGCATCCTGAGGACAGTATGCATCGAACTGAATCCAGCCCGAGTCACGTCCAAGGTACATGTCTGAGTGGTCACCGTTAACGTTCAGCGGTGCAGCCAGTGCACGGTTGATGACGTTAAGGATGATAGGCAGACGCATACCAGAAGCCTGATAAAGTGTCTCTGCCATAAGTGCAAAACCCTGAGACGAAGTTGCCGTTGCGACACGCCCGCCTGCAGCAGATGCACCAATACAGCCGGACATTGCCGCATGCTCGGATTCGACCATTACAAATTCGCCGTCTATATAACCGTTTGCCAGAAAATTACCGTAGTTTTCAACGACCGGAGTCGAAGGCGTAATCGGATATGCTGCGACAACGTCGACCTGTACCTGGCGCATTGCCTGGCTGGCCGCCATATTTCCGTCCCAGACTTCAATGTCACGGAGTTCCATGTTATCTGCCATTATTTTTCCTTTGTCTCTTTCTCAGGCCACTCGGCAAGAGCTACTTCTTCATCATGATGTTCGCCGAACATCAGCAGTGATTTAGGGTTTGTCGGACAAACCTCTACACAGATACCACACCCTTTACAGTGATCCATATCGATACCGACCATCTTCTTATCACGTGCGATAATTGAGATATCCGGGCAGTAGATCCAGCAGAACTGGCAATCAATACAGTAATCTTTGTTGAATACCGGTTTTTCAATACGCCAGTCAGCTACACTCGCTGTAAACGAGTTTGACTTTGAGTACGGGCGGTCTTCTTGCAACGTAGTCGCGATGTTGTCCATCGGCCCGTCAAACGAGCGGAGCATTGCACCGATTTCGAAATCTGTCCATCCATTATTTGCCATCATATGCTCCTTACTTCACTTCGTCGTATGCACGCTGAATCGCGACCATATTGGCATCGACAATCTTCTGCGGCAGCTTTTTGAGTACGCTGATCATGCTGTCTTTAAAGAACTGGATATCGTACATATCGGAAACTTTCATCAATGCGCCGAGCATCGGCGTATTAGGAATCGGACGGCCGATGGTCTCCTGGGCGATTTTGATACAGTCAACGACATATACCTCTTTGCCTGCGAGTTTCGGCTGCGCTTCTAAAAGCTCTTCTTTACTCAGGTGCGTTGTAATAATGTACTTAGTGCTTTCTTTTTCATTGGCTGTAATATCAGCAATGAAAACCAG
>JBFEWT010000078.1:0-10281 GCA_041546225.1 Sulfurimonadaceae bacterium | reverse complement strand
CGCTTCATGGCAGGCGTGCTCTTCGTAGAGTTGCGCAAGGAGCTCTGAAGGGGTCGCCGCATTGGCGGCAAGGGCACAGCGCACGCCACTCTCCTTCTGCTCATAGAGCATCTTCGCCAAGGCACCTTCGAGCGCTTCATTTGCGGCAAGTATAGCATTAAGGGCCGCATCGCCGCGCTCAAAGAGGTGCCGCTGCATCTCTGCCGTAAGCGTGCCGTTGGCCGCGACCGCGTAAGGCGCGAGGAAGGAGATCTCTTCAAAACGTCTCTCATCGAGCATCATCGAACGTGCCACCGTGTCGCTGTAGGCGTCATCTTTCATAAGCTCTGACACGAGTTCGCTGCTTAACCGGGGGTTGCTGGCCAATGCTTCCGTGACCTCCGCGTCGTCCAGTGCGAAAAGCCGCTGCTGCATCGGCGCATCGATGTCGCTGCGGCGGGCTATGGCTGCACGCAGCTGCGTATCGCCGTATTTGACGAACTGCTTCAGAACACTCTTGGTGGATGCGGGATGCGATGCGATGGAAAGCAGTATCTTGTATGTCGAGTTGTCACACCCTTTTTTCAGTGCCTGCAGCAGGGGCTCAAGCGTCGCGATCGTCTCGACCAGCTGCGCATTGCCGCTCTGGTGCAGCAGATGCATCAAGCCCGTGTTGGCATACTGGACGTTATGGTTGCGTTCGATGTTCTCGTAGAAACGTTCTATCAGCGCTGCCGTGGCGTCACGGTTCTCGTCGTTCTCGAACAGCCCTTCGCCATGCCACTCATAAAGCTTGAAGAGGCGCAAAAAAAGCGTGTCCTCTATAAGAGGGTTTTGCAAGAAACCCAGCAGACGCTCCTGATCATTTCCGAGTTTAAGACTCATCAGGAGCCGTTCGCCGTCAATGGCACGGCAGAGCAGTCTTTCAACCTCATCGACGGATACGATGGGCGCGGCGCGTTTTGCGTAGAGCTCGTCGTGCAGCTCCTGCTCGATGGGGTTCATCAAGCGCCCTTCGGCGATAAGTACGACACCCTCGTCATACTCGCGTGTCAGCGAAATGTTGTGCTGCTGCAGCTGTGACGCAAACTCATCAGGCGCCAATGCGCGGCTTTTTCCCAACAGTAACAGCGATTTTCCGGAAAGCTCATCTAAATTCATAGCGTTATTATAGTCACTGTAAATAAATCTTTTATCAGTCGCAACTTCGATATAATGGCGCAAGTTTTACTAAAGGATGAGAATGTCGGCAACCTTTGACGATGCAATGGCGCTCTACAATGAAGATAAGTTCGAAGAAGCGTACGCGATCTTTTACGACCTCGGCATCTACGGACGCAACAGCGAAGCGCTTTTCTACCTGGGGCTTATGCACCAGTACGGCGAAGGCGTTGAAGTGAGTATCGACAAGGCGGTCGAGTTTTGGAAAAAAGCCACGCAGATGGGGCACACCGAAGCGGCATTCCGCATGAACGAATACGTCACCTCAACGCGTCACACTTCCAAATAGAAGATTACAGACCTTCAAGGACCCGCTGAACAGAGTACGCGAGGTCTTCGTCCATCTCCATGGACTTCTGCATCCAGCGAAGGTAACCTGCATCTTCTGCAGCGATCTCAGTCAGTTCACGGCCGCGGTATTTTCCAAAACGGAACTTTTTCACAAAGACGGGCTGCGCCGTCAGCTCCACCATCTTCTCGACCGGGTTTTCACCCGGGAACTGCTCCTGCACCGCTTTGCGCAGTTCGCTCAGGAAAAGCTTGAGCGTCAGAACGTCACCGATGGCATCGTGGGCTTTGATCTCGATCCCCAGTTTTGCAGCTTCCTGGGCTTCGCTCTTATACAGGCCCATCTTGTAACGGAAGTACTGCAGCCTGTGCGCCTCTTCATAGGCAAAGACATGACGCGCACAGCGCAAGGTATCGATGAGCTTCATGTTGAGCACAAAGCCCTCTTTTTGCAGCATCCCGATATCGAACGGCGCATTATGGGCTATCATATAGTTATCTGACGTATTGAGCTCGAGCAGACGCTGATACGAAGCCATCTGTGTACACGGCGGCTTGCCCTCTATCATCTCCGGCGTGATGTTATGTACCTCCATCGCCCCGAAAGAGATAGGTACGTCTGCCGAGCAGAACTCGTTATGCACTTCGGTCTCGCGTCCGTCAAGTACCATGTAGCCCAGCTGGATGATACGGTCACTCTCCCCCGCACCTGTCGTCTCAGTATCCAATAAAATATATTTCGCCAAAAAAATCCTTTCTAAAATAAACGTGTTGCATTGTAAAAGCGCTGAAGAACAGAAAAAGGGGTTGCGGGAAGCTTAATCGTCTTTGCGGAAGAGCTTCAAGAAGGGCTCATCCATAAATCGCCCCATTGCGGCAAGATACATCTCATTGATCTCCAGCTCCAGGTAGTCATCGGCTTCCTGCCACGGTTTCGTGAACTTGCAGAACTCCAGAATTTTCCAGCCGTAGATCGTACCGCGGTACTCAAAATCGCTCACCGCGATCGGCTCGTTGAGTTGTGTAAAGAGGTGATTTATATAATCATAGCTCTCTTTGGCGCGTGCATACCGAAAAGCCGCATAAAGACGATCGACCGAGATCACCAGTTCCGGGTCATCTTCGAGGACATAGGTATTGTAGATGGCATTCGCCAGATGTACCGCGTCGTCGCTCAATGTAAAATTGGCAAAAGGGTTCTGTTTCTCTTCGTTTTGCATAGTTAAAAATGTAGTGTAAATTATATTAAAGCAAGCTATATCTGTGATGCTAATGTATTATTTGCGCTTATTTCGTTTTGAAAAGACGCTCAAAGAGTTTTTGCATATTGAAGCGGGTCAGAGGCTTCTGACCGAAAATATAGTGGGGGATCAATTCCAGGAAAAGGTAGCCGAGCAGAATCATCGGATAAAAAAGCACGACTTCGGCATACAGAAGCCGGTAACTGTAATGTTCCCTGATCCATTTCAGGGCTACTTTGGAACCGCCCATCGCCAAAATGATCTCGAAAGCGACCACAAAACCCCACACCAGGTAGCTCAGGATAATTATATAGAAAATCAGTGTGTACCAAAAAAGAAAATTGTATAACATATGATTATCTTCCTTCCTACAACTTAAGGGTTAAGAGAGGTGCCCCTGTGCTACAATGCCGCATGTTTCGTTTATTTATGATTATATCACTATTTTATCTCTATGCAGATGCCCTGGAGATAAAAAAACAGCCCATCGACTATTTCAAACGCGATCGCATGATCCTGACCAAGGCGTACATCGAGTCGCATTACGGCATCACTGCGCGCAATGCGACCATCGAGCCTAAGATCATCGTCATCCATGCGACGGGGATCGACGATCTCGATGCGACCATCAACACCTTCATGGGACCCAGACTGCCGCATACGCGCTCGGATATCTCCAACGGCGGTTCGCTCAATGTATCGGTGCACTTTGTCGTCGACCGCGACGGCACGGTCTACCAGCTGATGCACGAGCGCCAGATGGCGCGCCATGTCATCGGTCTCAACTACAGCAGCATCGGCATCGAGAATGTCGGCGGCGTCGACCACAAAGAGGACCTTACCCCCGCACAGCTCAAGGCCAACGTCGAGCTCATCAAACACCTCACCAACAAGCATGAGGAGCTCGAATACCTCATCGGGCATTATGAATACCGCTGTTTCGAAGGCGATGACCTCTGGCTTGAACGCGATGCGAACTACCGTACGGTAAAAAAAGACCCGGGTGAGCAGTTCATGCACGCCCTCCGCGAAGAAGTCGACTGGCTTGCCTCTGCCCCGTGTGAGTGATCATGTTTGAAAGCGCACTCGTCTACCTGCTGGGCGTTGCGGCTATCGCTGCTTTTTTCGGACTGCTGGAGCGCTCAAAGAACCTGCGCGTTTTCGAATACCTACCCGCCATCGTCCTCATCTATGCAAGCAGCATGATCGCAGCGCAGTGGGGTTTATGGGCTGATAACGATGCCATAGGCGCAGTCTACGCGACCGCCAAAAACAACCTTCTTCCCGCCATGCTCTTTTTGATGCTGCTCAAGGTCGACCTGCGCCATTTCATGCGACTGGGGAAAACACTCCTCATCGCCTACGCGGGTGCCGTGCTCTCACTGGGTATCGCCTTTATACTCATCTTCACCCTTTTTGGCTTCAGCACGCAAGAGGCCGGCATCTTCGCCGCGCTCTGCGGCAGCTGGATGGGCGGAACGGCCAACATGCTCGCCGTCGGCTCTGCGCTGGAGGTGAGCGAGTCGATGATGGGCTACGCGCTTGTCGTCGATTCGGCGCTCTACACCTTCTGGGTCGTCATGCTGCTCGCACTGGTCCCTTTTGCCAAACGTTTCAACCGCTGGAGCCAAGCCACTGCTACGGCAGTTGAGACAACTGCCCCCGGCTGCGCCTGCGATATCGGGCCCAAACGCTACTGGCCGCTGCTGCTGCTCTCCCTTCTCGTTGCCTGGATCGCACAGGCTGCAGCATCCCAGCTCGGCACACTCAGCGGCACGACATGGATAGTGCTCATCGCCACCGTTTTGGGTCTGGCGGCAGCACACACCCCGCTGGGGAAAACCGCCGGGAGCGGCGAGATCGCCTCGACGATGCTCTACCTGCTTGTTGCGCTTATCGGCTCGCGGGCAAGTTTCGAGAGCTTTGCGGAAGTACCCCTCTATCTTGCTGCGGGTGCGCTTATTTTGCTGCTGCACGGCAGTGTCATGGTTGGGCTCGCACGCCTCTTCAGACTCGACCTTTTCAGCATCGGTGTCGCCAGTCTTGCCAACATCGGCGGTGTCGCCTCTGCACCGATCCTCGCAGCCGCGTATGAGCGTTCGCTTATCGGCATCGCCGTACTGATGGCGGTGATGGGCTACCTCATCGGGACATTCGGCGGTCTCGCCGTGGGTGCGCTGCTGCTCAGGATCGCCGCATGAGAATCACAGGCATCAGCGTCAAGCTGCACACCATCGCGCTGGAGCGTCCTTTTATAACCGCCCTGCGCCGTGTCGATGCGGTTGAAAGCATCCGGGTGACCCTGCAGAGCGATGAAGGTATAAGCGGAGAGGGCGAAGCGCCCCCTACCGAAGCGATCACCGGGGAGAGCGCGCAGAGCATTACCGAAACCCTGACGCAGAGGATCGCGCCGCTCTTTGATGGGCGCAGCTTTACAGCGCTCGATGAAGCGATTGCACTCCTGCACACGAAAGTGTCGGGAAACAGCAGCGCCCGGGCCGCTTTCGACATGGCCCTCTACGATCTCTTTGCCAAAGCCGCCCATCAGCCGCTGCATGCTTTTCTCGGTGCCGATGCCTGCACGCTCCAGACCGATGTCACCATCAGCCTCAACACGCCGCAGCAGATGGCACGTGACGCTGCCGACGCCGTGTCACAGGGACGCAACATACTTAAAGTGAAAGTCGGCGGTTCCGACGGCCTTGACGTCGAACGGGTACGCCGTGTCCGCGACGCCGCTGCAGATGCGACACTGCTCATCGATGCCAACCAGGCATGGAGCGTCGAAGAATCACTCGAGATCATTCCCGCGCTTGTACCGTTTAATGTCACCCTCATCGAGCAGCCTGTCGTTGCCGAAGACCTTGATGGACTTAAAACGATCACGCAAAACAGTCCGATACCCATTCTTGCAGACGAAGCGGCGTTTACGCTTGACGATGTCAAACAGATCGTAGAGACGAAAGCCGCCGATATGATCAACATTAAACTGATGAAGTGCGGGGGTGTCTCCAAAGCGCTGGAGATTCTGGAGTATTGCAGAGACAGCGGGGTGACCTGCATGATGGGTTCGATGCTTGAAGGTCCTCTCTCCATCAGCGCTGCGCTGCACCTTGGGATGGCGTACCCGGAGACCATCCGTTTTTTCGACCTGGACAGTCCCCTGCTCTATCGCTCAGGCGAACATCAGGAGTTCATAGGAGTTGAGGAGAACCGTCTCGCCGTCGTACATAAAACCGGGATCTAGATCTCCAGTTCGTCTTTGATCTTCTCGAACTTTTTCTGCCCGATGCCCTTGATGTTCATCACCTCGTCAATCCGTGAAAAACCATACTTCTGCCGATACTCGACGATCTTTTTTGCCGTACTTTCGCCAATACCTTTGAGTGTGCTCAGTTCATCGACCGACGCCGTGTTCAGGTTGACAGCGAAAAGCTGCGAGCAAAGCGCCAATAAGAGACCTGCAATAAATGCCTTCATGAAAACTCCTTGTTAAATATTTTTGAACGTGAAATAACATTTTATGCTATTTGTCTTCTTTTTATATCACATCTTGCAGAGAATCCATTTCCCCGTCAACCTCCATGGAACTTGACATACAGTGTTACAATACACTACAATGTCACTAACAAAACATTATCTATAATTCACACAACACAAAGCTGCACTTATATCTACTTCTAATTTAAATCCATACCCAAGGTATCTTAATGAGTGACAATTCACGCCAGAACAAATCTTCGAAGTCTCGGACGCATGTACCCGTAGAGGGCCATACGATAGAAGGACTCCGTACACAGAGCCTCGAAGACCTGCTCGAGATCGCTTCAAAACTCAACGTCGAACATCCCAATGAACTTAAACGCCAGGACCTGATCTTCGAGATCCTGAAATCCCAGGTCGCACAGGGCGGTTTCATCCTCTTTACGGGTATCCTGGAGATCATGCAAGACGGCTACGGCTTCCTCCGTGCGATCGACCAGAGCTTCAGCGACTCTCTGCACGATGCCTACGTATCAAGCACACAGATCAAAAAGTTCGCCCTGCGTAACGGTGACGTCGTTACCGGTCAGGTACGCCCTCCAAAAGAGCAGGAGCGTTACTATGCCCTGCTCAAGATCGAAGCGATCAACTACGTCTCGCCTGAGGAGAGCAAGAAGCGTCCGCTCTTTGAGAACCTCACACCGCTCTATGCGTTAGAGCAGCTGAAACTCGAATACCAGCCGAACAAACTTACCGGCCGTATGATGGACCTCTTCTCCCCGATCGGTAAAGGGCAGCGCGGTCTTATCGTCGCACCTCCGCGCTCGGGTAAAACAGAACTGATGAAAGAGATCGCCCACGGCGTGACGAACAACCACCCCGAAACAGAACTGATGGTCCTGCTCGTGGATGAGCGTCCCGAAGAGGTCACCGACATGCAGCGCTCCGTCAAGGGCGAAGTCTACAGCTCGACGTTCGATATGCCGGCGAAGAACCACGTCAAGGTCGCCGAGATCGTTATCGAACGTGCCAAGCGCCGCGTCGAGATGGGCAAGGACGTTGTCATTTTGCTTGACTCCATCACCCGACTTGCGCGTGCATACAACACCGTCACCCCTTCAAGCGGAAAAGTACTCTCCGGTGGTGTCGATGCCAATGCGCTTCACCGTCCAAAACGTTTCTTCGGTGCTGCGCGTAACATCGAGAACGGCGGCTCTCTGACCATCATCGCTACCGCACTGGTCGAGACGGGAAGCCGTATGGACGAGGTCATCTTCGAAGAGTTCAAAGGTACGGGCAACTCCGAGGTCGTTCTCAGCCGTGACATCGCCGACCGCCGTATCTTCCCGGCTATCGACATCCTCAAATCCGGTACGCGTAAAGAGGAGCTTCTTATCGGGCCGGACGTCCTTCAAAAAGTATTTGTCCTTCGCTCGATGCTGCATAAGCAGGAGAACGAGATCGAAGCGCTCAAATTCCTTTATACGACTATGCAGAAAAGCAAGGACAACGCCGAATTCCTTGAGAGCATGAACAACGGGTAACGCAGACGCGTTTCCCTCTCCATCGCTCTTTTTCATTCCGCCTTTTTTACACTCCTTTTAACCTTCTTATGATAAACTCTAATCCACTATAGAACACCTATAAATGATCCACAGCAAAGGCCCAAAGTGAAAGCGAGTTCAGAAGTTTTAGCACGTAAATACCGCCCCGGACGCTTCGAGGACCTCATTGGTCAGGAGACCATCGCCCAGACCCTCTCACTGGCACTCGACTCCGACCGCCTTTCACACGCCTACCTCCTCTCGGGCCTGCGTGGAAGCGGAAAGACCTCTACCGCGCGTATCTTTGCCAAAGCGCTCATCTGTGAACAGGGACCGACCTCCAAACCGTGTGAAGTGTGCGAGCACTGCCAGATGGCCAACGAGAGCCGCCACATGGACATCATCGAGATGGATGCCGCCTCCAGCCGCAAGATCGACGATATCCGCGACCTCATCGAGCACACCAAGTACAAACCCGCTACCGGACACTACAAGATCTTCATCATCGATGAAGTGCACATGCTCACCAAAGAGGCGTTCAACGCCCTGCTCAAAACGCTTGAAGAGCCGCCGGCGTATGTCAAGTTCATCCTTGCCACCACCGACCCGCTCAAACTTCCTGCGACCATACTGAGCCGTACACAGCACTTCCGCTTTAAAAAGATCTCGCACCAGAACATCGTAAGCCACCTCGCGCACATTCTGCACCTCGAGCAGATCGAGTACCAAAAAGAGGCGCTCGACATCCTTGCGCGCAGCGGTTCGGGAAGCCTTCGCGACACCCTTACCCTGCTCGACCAGGCGATCATCTACTCAAAGAACTTCGTCGACGTCAAGACCGTCACCGACATGCTCGGCCTCATCGACCCCGAGTTCATAAACCAGCTCTTCGCCGCTGTCTTTGCCAAAGACCACGCCAGACTGATCGAGTACACCAAGGCGCTAGAGGATTATGAAGCGGAGATGGTCGTAGACGAACTCATCGCCTATCTCAAAGAGCGCCTCTATGAGCGTGACAAGAACTTCTCCACACTGGTACTGGAGCGTTTCTTCCGCATCCTCAGCGACACCAAATCGCTCTTCTCCATCAACGCCGACGGCACCTTCGCCCTGGGCCTGCTCTTCTTCAAGATGGTCGAAGCGCTGCGGGTCAAAGAGATCGACCAGATGATCGAATCGCTCGAGAACGAAGTCAAACGCCCGACAAGCGTCAACTTCACCCCGCCGGAACAGCAGGGAACTGCTCCGAAAGCTCCGGAACCGGCACCTGCGGCACAACCTGCCGAACCGACTCCCGCACCCGAGGCAGCTGCGCCCGAAGCCACCCCTCCGCAGGCAGCTGCTCCAGTCCCTGAACCGGAACCGGAAAGCATCCCCGAACCTGCCCCGACCACTGCTCCCGAACCGTACGTTGCCGCGCCGGTAGACAATACCCCTGACGCAGAGATGCTCTTTGAGGAACTCTGCGAAAAGATCAGCGACCGCAGTGCGATATTAGGCGAGTGTTTCAAAAACCAGGTCCACTTTATCTCCTACGAGAACGACACGCTCACATGGGAGAGCTGTGCGGACGAAGCGTGCAAACAGCAGCTGCGCCACGGCTACAGTGTCATTAAACAGTTTGTGCGCGAAGTGTACGGGTTCGAGACGCAGATAGCGCACCAGCCCTGCAGTAAAAGCGATGAAGAGATCGCAGCGGAGCGACCCGAACCGGCCCCTCAAAGCGAGCCTGACCCTGCACCGCAACCAGAACACTCCTTCACTCCGCCGCCCCAGCCTCAACAGGTAATCCCGGAACCCTCCTCTATGGTCGAAGAGAGCGAAGTGGGTACGGGAAGCTGTGTAGCAGGCTGCGACAGCGACGACATGGCTGCCAAAGAGTTTGACGGCAGTGCGATACTTGACGAGCCGATGGTGAAGAAAGCGCAAGAGCTTTTTGAGGCTACGAAGATTACTATTCAGTCTAAGATTTAGTAAACTTTTTTCTTCTGCAGTAGTACCTTTTGCGGTGCTTCTTTATTTTCAAGTTATAAAACCTTCTGTCACTTTTTTGCTCCGTCAAAAAAGTAACGTAAAAAACCTCTCCAGACGAATTAACAAGCTCGCTTGCTGCGAGTACCCAAGTTTCCAACTCCTTTTCCCTAAAAACAGAAAACTCGCTACGCTCAAACAGTTCTGTTTTCTTTACGGAAAAATGAGCCGTAAACTCGGCTTGTTAAAGTCTGGAAGGTAACGATATGTATCGCATTTAGAACTAGACCTTTTGAGCGAAGCTCAAAACATTTCACAAAGTGAAATCAAATGATCAAGATGTGATACAACTCAACCTCCGTCGGGCTTTGAGGAATGAAAAGTTAGGAGATATTTTGTGTGAAGAAAAAGTAACTGTTTGAGCGCAGCGAGTTTTACTTTTTTAGCAAAATCTCTTCTCACTTTTCAGCACTTGCAATAGCAAGTTCCTCAATTCGCCAGACACGCTTTTTTGGTTACTTTTTTTGCAAGAAAAAAAAGTGACAAAAGGTTTT
>JBFEWT010000164.1:0-3944 GCA_041546225.1 Sulfurimonadaceae bacterium | reverse complement strand
CGCTTCTCCAAAAAGGTGACAACGCGGAAACTCTGGTAGTTGTGTTCGAAGCCGTTGACAAAACCGGCATCTTTCAGTGCCGCATCAAGCGTATCGCCGCCGATGTGCCCGAAAGGGGTGTGCCCAAGGTCATGCGCAAGAGCGATAGACTCTGCCAGCGACTCCTGCAGACCAAGGCTCGAGGCGATGGAGCGGGCTATCTGGCTTACCTCGATGGAGTGGGTAAGGCGGGTACGGAAAAAATCACCCTCCTGGTTCAAAAAGACCTGTGTCTTGTACTCAAGTTTTCGAAAACTCCCCGCGTGGATGATACGGTCGCGGTCACGGGCATAAGGCGAACGAAAATCATCCTCGATGCCGAAAAAACGGTGGTGTGGTAACATGGATTCTCCTAAGGCAAAGGTCTTTTGCGTATTGCTTCAGCCGGGTTCCGCTCGAGCGCTTTGGAACATTGTAGCATTTGATCGCCCAAGATCAGTTCGCCGCCAGCAACAACGTTGGCACGCAAACCGCCGCGCCCGCGCATGAGCTTGTAGGCGCCCTCGCCGATAACCGCATTCATCCAGGTACACGGGGCACAGTGGCTTACCCCTTCAAACCCGACGCCCCCGATAGAGAAACGTTCGCCGATAAGTTCATTGAGGTTGATACCGCTGATAATAATATTGCGGCGGAAGAGTTCGGGTGATAGCGGTTGCCCCAGAGCAGTGAAAAGCTCTTCGGCGACCTCGAGCGAAAAGAAAGTAATAGGATAGCGCGAATGGCAGAAACGGTCGCCCGCTATCCCTTTTCCCGCGTTAAGCGAGACCGATTCAAGGTCATACAGCGGCGCCGATCCGACCTCGAATTTCTTGCGGGTGAAGTAGTTGTGTTCGGGTGAGCTGAAGATATGGTGCAATGCAACACGGTAGTCAAACACTGCCAAACACTCGGTTAGCGCTCGATCTCGTAACCGCGTTTTTCAAGACACTCAACGCACTCATCGGTCAGTCTCGGCGGTCTGGCTGAACGTGCCGCATCGTCCTGATCGTAGTAGCGGCACTCGGTAAGATCGCGCTGTACCATCTGCTCGGAGTGATCCGCAGGGCAGACAAGGCCGTTAAACGTAACGTTTTTCGTACTGCAGCCTGCAAGAAGCAGAAGCAGTGCGGAGAATAAAATTGTTTTCATCAGATATCTCTTTTATAGTCATTAAAATCTAGTTTCCAGACTTTGACGCCGCAGAAGTGGTCCCCTTCGGGACAGGTCGGGCGGATCTTCATCTTGAAACGGGTCGCACACGGCGGCAGCAGCTCTTCGCTGCCCGCCACGTTCATCTCGCGAAGCTGTTTGCACTGCTCATAGACGATATCGAAGATCTCCTCCTGCGCGTTATAGCACAGGCGCATCTGCGCCTTGTGATGGAAGGAGGTGAAGTCGTTGCGCTCGACCAGTTCTATCTCATGGGCGTTGGAGAGCGCATACGCCGCTTCGCCGAAACCGATCTTCTCGCGCTGCGCTTCAAAGAACGCGTAACTCGCCGCGATGGAAGCGTTATAGATCGCTAACGCCTCCTTGTTTTTGGCGATGATCGGCGGCACATAGAAGGAACGCTCATAAAAAGACTCCAGGGCAGGGCGCACGGCCGGGGAGCGGCGGTGGCGCTGGTTCTGTGCATCGGCGGAGAGCGAAAGCTTGATATAGGTGCTGAAACCGCCAAGCACCCCGCTGTCGGGGAGCATCTGTGAATAACGCAGCACGTCGGCGTAGTTGTTGTTCACATCGAACGCCGCATCCCCGACGACATCATAGACCTTGACCTGCTTGTCACCGCTTCCGATACGCGTCTTAAGCGCTGCCATATCAAATTCCGGGAAAGAGGGCTGTGCTTCCTGCGCATGTCTGACAAGGGGTTCGAGCGATGCATCCAGCGCAACAAGTTTCACTGCAAGTTCATCGGCAAATGCTTTCGCTTCTGTCTGCGCTTCGGGCATCGTCTTCGCCACGGCGATATAGCGCAGCAGGGTGATGATGTTGACCGTATGGTAAAGGTAGGCGCTCATACCGCCGGGAAGCACATAACGCGCCATCTCCTGCGCTTTTTTCATGCTGTCTTTGCGGCGGAACTTCGGCACGACCGCTTCGACATCGGGGTGCAGGATCTCCCTGAGTTTCTCATAATCCTCGAAACGGGCCTGGTAATACGCTTCCCACTCCGCTTTGTCGCCGGCTTCGGGATAGACGAAACTCTCGATCTTCATCTTCGCGTAACGCTGGGAGACCTGTTCGGAGTTGTAGTAGGGGTGGCCGTGAAGAAGACGCCAGATCAGATGGCGGCTCATGCCGCTGATAAGCATCGTGATATGCGTGTGCTGAAGCGTCGTGTGGTGGCCGCCTTTGAAGATGCCGTTAAGCAGATCGTCCTTGCGTTCCCATCCCTCACTCTTTTCCGGTCTGACAACCCCGTTTGGAAAATAGCATGTTCTCGCCGCCGAAACCGCTACGTTAGACGGTTTTTCCACATGAAGAAATTCAACCTGCATACACTGCTCCCCTCGAAATTGAAGGTATTTTATCCATTCCAGACTTAAACATCAGTCCCCGCTCCGTCCCCACACCGTAAAGACGGCATAGGCGATACCCAATACCACCGGGGCGTAGATAACCAGCATAAACGGATCCGTAAAATCGATACTTGAGAGCCATTCCATCTCTTCTCCTTACTTTTTCTTCAGTTTGACCCGCTGCGAATGGGTGATAGCCACGGCAATGGCGTCGGTGATATCGAGCGGCTTGATCTCTTTCGTGATCCCCAGCAGCCGCTTGACCATAAAGGCCACCTGCTCCTTGGCCGCTTTTGCCTTGCCTGTCAACGCTTTTTTCACCTGAAGCGGCGTATACTCGGCGAACTGTCCGAACTCCTGCAGGATCTTTAGCGTGATGGCACCGCGGAACTGCGCCAGCTTGAGCACGGTTTGCGGGTTGTGCGCGTAAAAGATATCCTCCATCGCCACTTCATCGATCGTATACTGTGCGAAGATCTGTTCCAGCCCTTCGACCATCTGTGGGATCTGCAGCTGCAGCTCTTCGCTCTTCATCTTGATAAGTCCCGCTTCCACCAGCCGGATTTTTCCATTTTCCAAGGCGATAATCGCATACCCGCAGTTGCGCGTTCCCGGGTCGATCCCCAATATATTCAATAGATTCTCCCCGTAATCCCGGCAACTCTCGTAAAGTTTTGAGGAGATCACGTTATTCACATCTGTGAAAAAGTTGTTTTCACATTTGATTTTATCATAGAATATGGATGGTTGCTGTATTATTCAACAACTCAATCACATGATATTCACAGCAGGAATCTGCACGAAGGGAAACAATGTCAGTCGGCCAATCGGTTTTACAGATGTTAAAAGAAGAGATCACCGAAACGGAATACAACCGTTATATCAAACAACTCTCCTACTCTACAGAGGGTTCCCGAAGCGATTTTGCGCTTTTCCATGCTCCCAATCCGCTGGTCGCCAACTGGATCAAGACAAAATACGCCGAAAAGATCGCCCATATCTTCGAGATCAAGACCGGTGTCAAACCCTCGGTGAGCATCACGATAAAGAGCGACAAGGAGGAGTCGGCGAACACGAAAGAGAGCGCCGCGCCTGCCACTGCGGACAAAGTACAGCACTCCCTTCTCAACCCTGCTCACACCTTTGAAAACTTCGTTGTCGGCGGCTCAAACCAGTTTGCCTTTGCCGCCGCCAAAAGTGTCAGTGAGAAACCCGGCGACATCTACAACCCGCTCTTCATCTACGGCGGCGTGGGGCTGGGAAAAACACACCTGATGCAGGCGGTGGGCAACGTGCTCCAGCGCCAGGGCAAAAGTGTCATCTACACCTCGGTCGAACAGTTCCTCAACGACTTCATCCGCCACCTGCGCAACAAGACCATGGACCGCTTCCAGGACAAAT
>JBFEWT010000213.1:0-2009 GCA_041546225.1 Sulfurimonadaceae bacterium | reverse complement strand
GCTGAAAGTGCGCGAGATGATGATAGGCGGTACCAAGATGAGCGCCGTCTACGACGACACCCTCTCTGAAAAGATCAAGCTCTTCGATGCCGGTGTCGTACTGGAGAAAGACCTGGGCAAGGACGAACTCTACAACCAGATGGTACAGTACCACTACGGTGAAGAGAGCACTCCTGTACTGCCGCCGAACATGTCTCTCAATAATGCCGTCGAACACTTCCGCGATGCGGTGACGCAGAACTTCGAACCGTTGACGGGGAAACAGTCCATCTACAACGTCATGAAAGCGTTGGAAATCATCTCAAAGGTATAAACGGCATGGAAGTCAAGTTCCTCGATCTGAAAAAACAATACATCTCTATCCAGGAGGAGATCGATGCGGTTATTGCCAATGTGATCAGCGATACCGCATTTGTCGGCGGAAAATATGTCGCTTCCTTTGAGCGGAACTTCGCCGACTACATCGGCACGCAGCACTGTATCGGCGTGGGCAACGGCACTGATGCCCTGGAGATCGCTCTGTGGGCGCTTGAGCTGCCCGAAGGCTCGGAGGTCATCGTCCCTGCCAACAGTTTCATCGCCTCCTCTGAAGCGATCAGCCGCAACGCCCTTAAGGTCCGTTTTGCCGATGTCGGCGAGGACTACCTGATGACCCCGGAAAACATCCGCGCGCAGATCACGGAAAAGACCTCAGCCATCATGGTCGTTCACCTCTACGGACAACCGGCGGATATGGACGACATCCTTGCCATAGCCAATGAGTATGACCTCAAAGTGATCGAAGACTGTGCCCAGGCGCACGGTGCCGCTTACCGCGGAGAGAAAGTCGCCACGTTCGGCGATATCGCTACGTTCAGCTTCTATCCGGGTAAGAACCTCGGGGCTTACGGCGACGGCGGTGCTATCGTCACGGACGACAATGCTCTGGCCGAAAAGTGCCGTATGCTGAGCAATCATGGCCGCAGCAGCAAATTCGGGCACGTCATGGAAGGGTGCAACAGCCGTCTCGACGGCATACAGGCAGCTGTCCTGGATGTCAAACTCAACTCCCTTGAAGAGTGGATCGCACGCAGGAACGACGCCGCGTCCTACTACCTCAACAACATCACCAACCCGCTCATCTCCCTGCCCAAGACGGGCGCAGAGAAAAAGTGCGTCTGGCACCTGTTTGTCATTCGCTGCTCACTGCGTGAAGAACTGGCGCAATACCTGAAAACAAACGGAGTTCAGACCGGCATCCACTACCCCGTAGCTCTTCCGGACCTTCCGGCGTATAGCGCGCACGTACAGGAAACGGGAGCGTTCTTTGCCTCGAAAACGGCGCACGAACTTCTCTCTTTGCCTATGGGAGAACACCTGGAACAAGAGGAGCTTGAACATGTTGTCTCGCTTCTCAACCGCTTTCAGCCATAGCCAGACAAGACCCACCACCGAGGAAACACATGGAAAACATCGAACAGCAGGCGATCCAGACCTATCAGAATAACATGGCCTACTTTGCCGCTTCACACCCGGAGCTTCACAAGAAGATGCAGGTGCTTGAAGCGGCCATGGAGGGCGGCCAGTTCCCCCAAAAGTATGAGCTGCAGTACCAAAACGGCTATTTTGATGTCATCGCACTCGCTTCGGGTGATTTCCTTTATGGCAAAAACAGCCTCGAATACGCTAAAAAGATGGCAAAAAACGTTACTTTTAAACGAGACGACCACTGTTTCGAGGCCTTTACCCATTTCTCCTATACCAAAGAGGATGCAGAAGCCTATGACGCTATGGACATCTGCGATGAGCGCCATACCGGGACTGCGGCACTGCAGCACTATATTACAGAGAACGGAGTGGAACGTGCCTCCATGAAGCATATTCACAAGTTCATCTTCCTGGGCACGGGGCTGGGAGTGCACCTGCGTGAAATAGACAAAAAGATCCACGCCTCCTGCTATCTGATCATCGAAGATGATCTGGAGATGTTCCGCCTGTCGCTGTTCGTCACCGACTACTCCGTGATCGCG
>JBFEWT010000110.1:0-7469 GCA_041546225.1 Sulfurimonadaceae bacterium | reverse complement strand
TGATCTGCTGCAGGTACATCGTGTCACTGCTTTCACCGCGCACCGTGCCCTTGGCATCTACCGCTTCGTCGCCGTACGCCTTTTTATTGAGACCGTCGTAGCGCTCGTAGCGCCCGCGGTACTGCGCGTCGAAGGTGATGTCGGAGAGTCCGTTGCCAGGAAGTGCACCGGGTTCTGCCGCGCCGCAGAGCGCAGAGGTGAGCCACAGTAGCGGAAGCAGATACCGCATGGCTAGTAGGCGTCTTTTGCGATGCCGAGAAGTTTCAGGAAGAACGGCGCCGTCTTGCCGCCTGTCAACGTATTTTTGATGATGCTGCCGTCATGACGGACAAAGTGGAAGACAGGTGTCACGGCGACCTGGAACTGCTCTGGCGCGTCATTGCTTTTCGTGTCCAGCGAAACGGCGACATAATGCGTATTGAGGTACGCGATGATCTTCTCGTCGCTAAAGACGTTCTCTTTCATGTATGCGCACGAACCGCATCCGGGCTTGTTCATAAAGAGGAGCATCGGCTTCTCCTGCGCTTTTGCCGCCACTGCCGCCTCTTTATAGCTTGTAAACCAGTTGACTTCAGCCGCGTATACGGAGAGTACCATCGCCATAAGCAGTACCATTTTTTTCATGTAAGACCTTGTATTTATAATTTAGAGTATCAGGGTGATTTTTGGGCGATTATTATATCATACAGCCACGCTATTTAGCCTGCACGCTAAACAGCTTCCAAAGGAAGCATTTATGGTTTTTACCCACAAAACATCACTTGACTGCACATCCGTAGAGTCACGCATCGAAGAGGATGCCGAGGCATTGGGCCTTCTGCTGAAAAAACATTTCCCCTTTTCGAAGAACCTTCCGAGCAACGGTTTTGAGATCAGGGAGCACGCCTCCGTGTTCGAGCTCTGCCGTCCTTCGCTGGCGGCGCAGCTGCTCAACACCCAGCCCGAACTGAACGTCCTGATGCCGTGCCGCATCAGCGTCTACGAAAAAGAGGGGCTCTGCTATGTCTCGACTCCGGACCTGAAGAAGCAGCTGGAGTTTTTTGATTGCGACGCAACGCTCAAAGCGGATATTCTGGCTATGTATGAAGAAATGGTCGCGATGATGCAGCGTTGGTAAGAAGGCGCGAAAAAGTACTGACCTTTTAGCGCTTACTCGTCCGACATGGGGGCAGGTTTTCCGATATGGTAGCCCTGCAGGTAGTCCACTCCCAGTTTTTCCACCGTATCGGCGATAATCTCCGACTCGACGAACTCTGCGACAGTCTCGATGTTCTGGCGCTTGGCGAAACCGATGATAAGCTCCACGATACTGCGTATGTTCTCGTCGCTGTCGATGTTTTTGATGAGCGAGCCGTCGATCTTGATAAAGTCCGCATTGATGCGCAGAAGGTACTCGAAGTTCGAATAGCCCGTTCCGAAGTCATCAATGGCCAGCTTGCAGCCGCGCGCTTTGATGGCATGGATAAAACCGGTCACATCTTCAAAGTTCTCGATCCCCTCGGACTCGACCAGTTCGAAGATGACCGTCTGCTCGGAGCGCTTGGCTTCAAGACGCTCTAAAATAAGCTCTACGGCCTCCTCGTTCAGCACATCGTCCATGGTGATGTTGATGGTGAACTGCCTGTCCGGGTAACGGTCGATAAGGTCAAACGATTTGCGGATCACCGTCTTGGAAAGCTCGGCATACTGCTTGGAGCGTTTGGCCGCTTCGAGAAAGTAAAACGGCGATATGACCTGCCCCTCTTCATCGATAAGCCGCACAAGGCACTCGTACTTGCGTACATTCCGGCTCCGTGCATCTGCGATAGGCTGGCAGTAGACCTCTATACGGTCGTCAGCCATGGCATTGCGCAGGCGTACCGAACACGAAAGGTTGGTACGCAGCTCCTCTTCGAGTCCCAGCTGTCTGGAGTAGACGACAAACGGAAGGCTGTGCGTCTTGGCATGGCGCAGGGCAAGGTCGCACGTTGAGATAAGGTTCTCGTCGCTGACACACGATAGACTCGTCGTGATCCGCAGACTCAGCTCCTGCTCTTCAAAACGCAGATGCCTTTTATTAAAACGCTCGGTAAAGTCTTTGATCAGGCGTTCAAAACGCTTAAAGAGGCTGCTGTGAACCAAAACACCGAACTTGTCACCGTGCAGGCGGTAGAGGCTGCCTTCATAGGCGAACACCCCGCTAAGCATATCGGCAAAATGCTTTATGAGCCTGTCACCGAACTCGTGTCCGTAAAAATCGTTCAGGCTGCTGAACTCGTCAATATCCAGATAGGCGAGCATCGGCGAGGGGTGTTCTTTTATATCTTCAATAAGCTTCAAACGGCTTCCGAAGCCTGTCAACACGTCGGTGAATGCCTGACGCTTGATCTCCTCCTCACGTTCGATGAGTTTTGTCACTTCATGGCGGATAGCCATATATTCGACAATCTCGCCATCGGCATCAAGGATAGGCTGGATCGCCATATTGACGTAGTAGGGACTTCCGTCTTTCTTGCGGTTTTTCAATATCCCGAGCCAGATATTTTTCGCTTTAATCGTCTTCCAGAGGTCTTTAAAGAGCTCTTTGGGGGTATCGGGATGGCGTACGATGTTGTGGGGCTTGCCTATCAACTCATCGAACGTATACCCTGAAACGCGGCAGAAGTTGTCATTGACATAGGTAATGTTGCCCTGGGTATCGGAGATGGAGACAATACTGTTGGCATTGAGTGCCTGTTTGTAGCTGTCCAGACGGGCCATGTTCTGCTCAAGCGCCTCGGTGCGCTCATGCACCATCTTCTCAAGCGATTCGTTCATCTCCTTGAGCTTTGTCTCAAACTCGACGCGCTCGGTGATGTCACGTACGATGGCGATATTATAGTCGGTCCCCTCATGGTTCACGACGCGCGCATTGACCTCTACGGGAAACTCGCTGCCGTCTTTACGGGTCAAAAAGGCATAGTCGGTCATCTTCCCCGTTTCCTGAAGCTCTTCGAGGTGCTCGATAAAACGTTCCTTCTCTTTGAGAGGACGTCTAAAGCCCTCTATGCCGAGTGCCCGCTGCTCCTCAAGCGTATAGCCGAGCTCGCTTTCGGCCATCTTGTTCATATAGTGGATGTAGCCGTCTTTGATACGCAGGACATAGACCATATCGTGCGAATCGTCGATAAGCGTCTGAAGCAGGTTAAGTTCGTTCTCGCGGTGAAGGCGTTCGCTGATATCGTGCACGATGACAAGACAGTACTCCTGTTCATCATGCCTGCCTATGGAGGCTGAGATCTCTACAGGGAGCAGCGTACCGTCACTGCATCGGTACAGCGAGGTGCTCTTTCCTGTATCCGTTAACGCACTCTGCGCACACATCCTCTCAAACTGTTCGCGCGTCAGGTAACGGGTATCGATCTCCCATATGGGCGTCTGCAGAAGCGTCTCGCGGCTGTAACCCGTCTTGGTTACGCCGTAGTCGTTCACAAAACGTATGTTCCCCTTTTTATCATAGACAAGAACCGCTTCGGGAAGCTTCTGCAGTGTTGATGAGAAGACGGCATCGATATTAATCATATGGATAGATGCTCCTTACCAGCATGTAATCAAAATGTTACAAAATTATCACACGATTATACATATTAAAAGTAACAATGACAACGGTATTGTTTAGTAAAACTGTAAGGAGGGCCGTGCAGCACCGCAGAGCGGCGCTGTGACATCTTGAGTACTTTACGCGGGAAGGATGGTTATACGCAGATAGAAGCGGCGATCTTCTCGAATTTCTTCTTTCCGAGGCCTTTGATCTTCATAATGTCTTCAACGCGCTCAAACGGCGTGTTCTGACGGTGCTCGATGATCCATGACGCCGCTTTTTCGCCGATATTGTCGATGCTTACGAGCATCTCCAGTGTCGCGCTGTTAAGGTTGATGGCACCTGAGAGCTCTTCAAAACTTTCAAGCGCTTCTACCGCCTCTTCCATGCTTACGCGGATGCTTGCGGGAGACTCTGCCTCTTCGCCGCCCGCAGCAGCTTCGCCGCGCACTTCGGAAGGAAGCTCTTTCTCATTGATGATAGGTGCGATAGACGCGGGTACGTCACTCGAGAGCGACTCCTCTGCGAGTTCCATGCTGAAGCCGTCACGCTCTTTGAGCCAGTACGCACCGTCAGCCGATGGCGAGAACGAAGCGAAATCGATGTGGCGCATCATGCGCAGCAGCGAAGAGTCTACCTTGCCCAGCTCTTCCCATGAAAAGAGCGGCACGTTCGGCTTCTTGAAACGCCCGTCGGAGAGGTCCCACATGATGTACGCACAGATCCAGTCGCGGATGTACGGGAATGCGGCAAACGCCGTCGCACACTCCAGGATGTACGCTTCGCCCGTCTTCGCATCGATGGCGATATCACACGCCCAGTACTCGGCCTTAGCCGCTTTGGACGCTTTGACGGCGAGTTCGAGCGCGTTCATCGGGACGTTCTCGTAGCTCATGGAACCGCCCTGAGAGGTGTTGGTGATCCACTCGCCCGCACCGGAGTAGCGCCAGAAAGCACAGATGGGCTTGTGGCCGATAAGCATGACACGCAGGTCGCCGCTGTCTTTAAGGTCGATAGCATCCTGGATGTACATAGGGACATACTTCTCTTTGTCAAAGAGTGCCTTCGCTTCGTGCTTGTTGTCCACCTTGTGGACATAGTAGCCGCCGTAGTTCGACGGGCCGTACGAGCGTTTGACGATCTTAGGATACGTTGCTGTCTCGAGGTACTTATAGCCCGCTTTGACATCATAGAACATCTCGGTCTTGGGTGCGGAGAGGTCGTACTTCTCGCAGAAGAGTGTCACGTTCTCTTTGGACTTGTTCGGGAACTGTGTCTCAATGGAAGGGATGAAACGCACATGCGGCAATGCCGCGGCGATCTCTTTAAATGTCTCATACGCCGTTGCAGGGATGTTACCCACCAGCACATCGATCTTTTTGCGTTTGACTTCGTTGATGAAACGCTGCTTGTCGTTCTTCCAGTGGTAGGTGACGACTTCGATCTTGTCCGGCCACCCTTTGAAGTTGCTTTTATCAAAAAAGCGAAGGACATAATCCATGTAAAGAAGGCCGAGTTTTGGAAGCTGTTTTGTATGAGACATTGTTGTTCCTGAATATTTTTTGGAATTATATCGTGTAGGTTATTAATATTTCATGAATCTTAAATATTTTCACAAGATGATTTCCAAAAGGTTACAGCTTTGTAATAAATATTATAAAAAATAGCGCATTAATATCTGCATTTTCAGTAAGAGTGCGTATGCCCAGAGCCGTTCGGTAGAATACTCCGGCTTTTTTCGCTAAAATTCCACTACTATAATCAGACCGAGGAAACACATTGGAATTTAACGTCGACGCCACATCGGGCAAAGCCCGCGCCTGTACCATCAAAACCGCCCACTCTACCATTACGACCCCTATCTTTATGCCGGTAGGTACGGTGGGTACGGTCAAAGGGCTCGACATGGAGGATATGGCCGACCTGCTTGAGACGCAGATCATCCTCGCAAACACCTACCATATGTACCTGCGCCCCGGAGACGAGACGGTCGCGAAGATGGGAGGCCTTCACACGTTCACCACCTACCCGAAAAGCTTCCTCACCGACAGCGGCGGTTTTCAGGCATTCAGCCTGAGCGACATCTCCAAGCCCAAAGAGGACGGCATCGAGTTTCGCAGCCACATCGACGGTTCCAAACACTTCTTTACGCCAAAAGGCGTCATAGATATCCAGAACAACCTCGGCAGCGATATCATGATGATCCTCGACGACCTCGTCGCCCTCCCCGCGACGCAGGAGCGCATCAAGACTTCCATCGAACGCACGACCCGCTGGGCAGAAGAGTCCATCAAGTACCACAAAGAGCAGCAGGCAAAAGGGATCGGCGTAGACCAGAACATCTTCGCCATCATACAAGGCGGTACCGACAAGGCATTCCGCACCAAGTCCGCTACCGAGCTCTGCGCCCTGAGCGATTACGACGGTTTCGCCATCGGCGGCCTCTCCGTCGGCGAAGCGAACCAGGATATGTACGACACGGTAGAGCACACCGTGCAGTATATGCCCGAAGACAAACCGCGCTACCTCATGGGCGTCGGCACCCCCGAAGACCTCGTAGAGAACATCGAGCGCGGCATAGACATGTTCGACTGCGTCATGCCGACACGCAATGCGCGCAACGGTACGCTCTTCACCAGTTTCGGCCGTATGAACATCAGAAACGCGAAGTTCAAACTCGACACCCAGCCGTTGGACCCGGAGTGCGACTGCCACACCTGCAAACGCTACAGCCGCGCCTACATGCACCACCTCTTCCGCTCCAAAGAGCTCACCTATTTCCGTCTGGCGTCCATCCACAACCTGCACTACTACCTTAACCTCGTAAAACAGGCGCGCGAGGCGATCCTGGCCGACCGCTACGACGCATTTAAAAAAGAGTTCTACGCCAAGAGAACATCGTAACCCTCTTGCGCAGCTGCTGCAGGCGGTAGCTGCGCATCCTCATTTACCCGCCCATTTTTTAAATTTGTGATAAAACTTTTATCTATATCCGCTAGAATATCGCACTAAAAATTTGTATAAAGGTGTTTTATGAACATACTTAAAAGTAGTCTTCTAGCAGCATTGGCAATCGGTGTATTGTCTGTAAACGGTATGGCATCAGGCGGTCACGACAGTCACGAAAAGAGTGAAGAGATCTGTACCGGCTTCGGTCCGCAGACACCAAGAGATATCGACAGCATCGTCGGTAACAATTCTCAGATCTTCTCTCTTGCACCAAGCTCTACGGAGATGAACCTCTGTAACATCCACTTCCATGAAAATGCAGAGCACAAGTCTGCCGACTTCTCTATCTTTGCAGGCGAAGGCAGCCACGGTTACGACAGCGGTTACAAGTGTAATATGAGCCAGCACCTAAGCAAAGCGGAACTCGCTCCTACGGAAGAGGCTATCTGTAAAGGGAAACACGGAGACCTCGTTCCCGGCGACACTATCGAAGTACACTGGGTATTTACCTCATGTGACGTAGCTCCGGGCAAAGGTCTGGGTTCATGTGTATCCCAAGAGTGTGCCAACCCGAACCTTCGCGTAGAGACGCAGGTCTTTACTCTGGTCAACGACGCCAACGCACTTGACTTCACTACCCTTGCGTATGACGGCAACGTCGTTAACGGCAAGCACCAGCCAAAAGCCCTTCCTGAAGGTACAGGCAAACCGGTCGAGTTCACAGGTTCTACAACAGGCCCAAGCTACAGCGACAGCAAATGTTCTCCGTACCAGGTATCGTGGAGCGTGCGTCCTAAATGTGCAAAAGTCGACATCAACACTGTCGGCAAGTGGTGTAAAGACGGTAACGTCTTTAAAGAAGACCACGCACACGGTGTACGTAAACTCGTTACCGACCCGAAACTTCTTTCCGAGATCAAGTAATACCCAAAGCGTGTGACTCCGGTCACACCGCTTCTCT
>JBFEWT010000111.1:0-7411 GCA_041546225.1 Sulfurimonadaceae bacterium | reverse complement strand
GACGGTATCGTCACTCTCACTACCACATCCGGTAATCAGTGTGGCAGCAGCTGCCATGCTTAGTGCGAACGCACCCAGTCTTTTCAAGTTCATTAAACACTCCTTGTAAATTGTAATTGACTAGTCTACGCGGGTTAATATTAAAGTTTGATAAAAAAGTGTTATATTTTGAGATAAAACTGTTATAAAAAAATAGAATAGTGCGTTGTTGTATTTCATGTTATATTAATGATAATATTCACTTAATACAAAGATACTTTTAGCTCGTTTTAATTTGATATCTATTATCATTATAAAAATTAACTTTCTGGAATGAACGTATGAAACGCTTGACTGAGTGTTCAAAAGGGACCCGTGCCACTATCTCCAAAGTCATGGCTTCGGGGCCGTTAAAACAGCGTCTTCTCTCTTTTGGGATGATGAAAGGGGCGACGGTAGAGATGCTGGAGTTTTCAACGACGAAGAGTACCGTTGAGGTAAAAGTCGGAAAGATGCGTATCGCACTGCGCCGCGAAGAGGCGGAACTGATAGAGGTTGAGGAATGAAAACGACCACAACGGCACCGGTTTGCCCGGTTACGGCCAAGCATATCAAGATCGCCTTGGTAGGGCAGCCCAATGTGGGCAAGAGCATGCTCATCAACTCCATCAGCAATGCGCGGCTCCATGTGGGGAACTTTACCGGGGTGACGGTAGAGAAGAGCGAGGTGCTTTTTGACTACAACAGCTACCACTTTACGGTCGTCGACCTTCCGGGTACCTATATGTTCACCGACTACTCGATCGAAGAGCGGGTAACCCACGACTTTTTATGCAACGAGAACTACGATCTCATCATCAACGTTGTCGACTCGACCAACCTCGATAAAAACCTTCAGCTTACCGCCGAACTGATGACCATGAGCAAGAAAATGGTACTGGCACTCAACATGAGCGACGATGCCGACAAAGAGGGTATAGCGATCAATGCACCCTACCTCTCCCAGCTGCTGGGCATACCCGCCGTTAAAGTCTCTGCCGTGGCCAAGACCGGTCTGGAAGAACTCATCAAGGCCGCCATCGACGTATATGAAGCGCCGCTGCAGGAAGCGAAACTGGTCTTCAGCGAAGCCGTCGAAGAGGAGGTCGAACGCATCGGTGCCTACCTCGACCGCCACCGTTTCAAAGCGAGCATCTCCAACCGCAATATCGCCATCAACCTGCTGCAAAACGAGAAGAAGACTTACCGAACCCTGCATGACAATCCTATCTGGACCGAGCTGCAGCCCATGCTCATCGATGCCTCCCAGCATATTCTGCTGCACCACAACACCGACGACATCAAAGAGGTCTTCGCCGAAGAGTATTTCTCCTTTAACCGCGGTGTGATCGCAGAGACCGTTACCGTAGCCAACAGCGAACCCGAAAAGATGACGCTGACCGAACGCATCGACAGTGTCCTTATCCACCCGGTCGCGGGCATCCCTATCTTCCTCTTTTTCATGTGGTCGCTTTTCCAGCTCACGTTTGAGATAGGTTCCATTCCTATGGAGTGGATCGATGGCTTTTTCGGCTGGTTCGGGGAGGTCATAGGCGGTACCATAGGCAACGATGCCGTGCGTTCGCTGGTCGTAGACGGTATCATAGCGGGTGTGGGCGCGGTGGTGCTCTTTATCCCGAACATCGTCATCCTTTTTGTCGGTATCGCACTGCTCGAAGCGACGGGCTATATGTCCCGTGTCGCCTTTTTGCTTGACGGTTTCTTTCACCGTTTCGGCCTGCACGGCCAGTCGTTCATACCCCTTGTGACGGGCTTTGGCTGTTCCATACCAGCGTATATGTCTGCGCGTATCCTCAAAAACGACCGTGACCGTCTCTTGACGCTCTTTGTCATCGGCTTCATGAGCTGCGGGGCGCGCCTGCCTGTTTACGTGCTTTTCACCGGAGCGTTCTTTGCGCCGGAAACGGCGGGTAACATCCTCTTTGGCATCTACCTTGGAGGGGCGCTTATCGGGCTTGCCGCCGCGAAGGTGCTGAAGATGACGGTCTTTAAGGCCGAGGATGAACCTTTTGTCATGGAGATGCCGAAGTACCGCCTTCCCTCGCTGAAGCTTATCTGGCACACGGTCGCGACAAAGACATGGATGTATTTGAAAAAAGCGGGAACCTTCATCGCCGCGGCTGCGATGCTGGTCTGGTTTTTGAGCAACTACCCCCACAACGACCTGCTCAATACCGAGTTCGATGCCAAGGTGGAGCTGGCGGCTGACGAAGCGGCAGCGGTACGCATTGAGAACCAGCGTGCCGAAGCACTATTGGAGCAGAGTTACCTGGGTCAGATCGGGCATGCGATCGTCCCTGTATTTGAACCGCTTGGGTTTGACTGGAAGATGGCCGTTGCGCTGCAGACGGGCCTTGCCGCCAAAGAGGTCGTCGTCTCCACGCTGGGCGTGCTCTATTCGCTGGGCGAAGAGGTTGATGCCCAAAGCCAGTCGCTGAAAAACGTCATCTCCGGCCATATCCCCTTCGCTTCGGCGGTGGCCTTCATCGTTGTCGTTATGACCTACCTGCCGTGCCTCGCGGCTTCCATCGTATTTACCCGCGAAGCGGGCGGCATCAAGTATTTCTTCTACCTCTTTGCCTTTACCTCGGTGGTGGCGTATGTCCTGGCGTTCATCGCCTACAGGGTCGCGCTGGCACTTACATAGCGGTTATACGTCGGTTAGCTCTTTTTTCGCTAAAATGACACCATGAGTAAAATATTAATGATCGAAGACGACTTGGAGCTTGCCGAGATACTAACCGAGTATCTTGAGCAGTTCGAGTACGAGATCGAGACAGAAGATGACCCGTTTAAAGCGCTGAGCCGTTTGAAACTTGAGCCGTATGACCTTGTCATTTTGGACCTGACCCTGCCGGGGATGGACGGACTGGAAGTGTGCGAGGCGATCCGTGAACGTCAGCGCGTACCCATCATCATCTCTTCGGCACGTTCGGACATCACCGACAAGGTGACAGCACTTGAGCTGGGGGCGGATGATTACCTGCCAAAGCCGTACGACCCGCGTGAACTCGAAGCGCGCATTCAGTCGGTGCTTCGCCGTTACGATGCGACCGCGGAGGTCGAAGCCGAAGCGAAAAGCGACTTCTCCGTCGACGAGTCCGCGATGCAGATCAAGTATAAAAGCCAGGTGCTCGACCTTACCAACGCGGAGTACGGCATCCTTAAATACATGATCTCCAAACAGGGTATCGTCGTATCGCGCAGCGATATCATCCACAACGTCAATGCGATCAACGAGGACTCTTCGAACAAAAGTATCGATGTCATGGTGGGACGTATCCGTACCAAACTGGGAGACAAGTCGCTTATCGAGTCGGTGCGCGGCGTGGGGTACAAACTCCGTAAATGAAACGCCATGCCGTCTTACTGACCGTTCTTTTCGCACTGAGCGTCACGATCTTCAGCGTCAGCTACACCTTCCGCGAGTTCTACCAGCTCAGCCGGACCCAGTATATCAACAATACGTTCGTAAAATACAACGTCATCTCGCAGATCATGCGCGAGTACATCCAGAAAGAGACCTCCATGGCTATACTGGAGGCCAACCTCGCCGTTTATGATCTTGACCTGCTGTATGATGAGGCCGAAGCGAAAAAGATCCTTTCAAAATCAAAAGTACTCAAGCGCGAAGGCTTTCAGGCGGTGGACGAGTCGCTCTTCTATGACAAGATGCATGTCTATAAGCAGAAGATGGTGCAGGATATGCGCGCATCGATGCTCTATTATGACCGTCAGATCTATTTCTTTATCGAAGCCCCCAAGCACTCCATGCTGGTGCTCGACAAGAGTCTCAAGCCCTATACGCCGTGGAACCTTCTGTATACCTATGTGATGATCATAAGCGTCATCATCATCTCGTTCGTGCTGATCTTGCAGCGTATCCGCCCGCTGCGCCGTCTTCGCAGCAAAGTCGCGCAGTTCGGTACCGGGGATATGAACGTGTCGTTCAAGATGGACGGCGAAGACGAGATCGCCATGGTCTCCAATGAGCTTGAGAACACGCGGGCAAAGATCCAGTCGCTTATCGAGTCGCGTACGCTCTTTTTGCGCAACATCATGCATGAGCTGAAAACGCCGATTGCCAAGGGGCGCATCGCTTCGCATATGATCGAAAGCGAAAAGCAGCGCGTACGTTTCAACAATATCTTCGAACGCCTTGAGAGCCTGATAAACGAGTTCGCCCTGATCGAAGAGGTGACGTCGGGCTTTGAGCACCTTGAAAAGCAGGAGTTCCGTCTTATCGACCTCATTGACGGGGCGATCGACATCGCTATGATCGACCGCGAGGATATTGAAGTCGAAGTACCTTCGACCTATATGGTCCTGGCCGATTACAGGCTCTTCTCCACGGCCATTAAAAACATGATAGACAACGCCATTAAATATTCACCGGACAAAAAGGTGCGCGTGAAAGTCGTTAACGGGGAAGTGTGGTTTGAAAACATAGGCAAGCCGCTTGAAAAACCGCTGTCGTACTATGTGGAACCGTTTACAAAAGAGCATCCGGCAAAAGACAGCTTCGGACTGGGTCTTTACCTCGTCGATGCCATCTTGAAAGCCCATAATATGGTACTCGCCTATGAGTTCGAAGGCGATACCAACCGTTTTATCTATGTCGCTGAACGCAGGAAAGTCCCCCGCAAATAGTCTTTAAGACGTTATGTTGAAAAGAGGGTTCCGAGTTCCGCCGTCGTCTGCTCGATGAGCGAGGTGGTTGATTTGATCTGCTGCAGGTTATGCTGGGTCCGCTCGGCAAGTTTGCGTACCTCGTCTGCGACGACGGCAAAGCCGCGTCCGTGCTCTCCCGCCCGTGCCGCTTCAATGGCCGCATTGAGTGCGAGCAGCGAGGTCTGGTCCGAGATCTCGTTGACGATACCCACCGCATCGCTGATATGTGTGAGTTGCTCCGTGAGTTGCTGCAGTGTCTCTTTTGCCGCGGTATCGTCGATATCTTCTTTTTCCTGCATTTCCTGCAGCGCTGCAAGGCTTTTTTGCAGCTCCTCACGCTCTTCGCAGAGTGCCGTGTGCGTCGTCTGCAATTTTTCAAGAGTATGCTGTTCATCGCTTAAACGCCGCTCGAGCTCCCCGACACGCGCTTCCAAACGCTCTGCCTGAGAATCAGACGCGGCAGACTGCTTTTCAAGCGCATCGGCCGCATCTTCGTTTTGCTGCTGTAGCTCTTCGTACCGTATTGACGCATTGTGCAGCTCCTGCTGAAGATCTGCGTAGTGCTGCGTCATCTTCTCGAGCGGTTTCTGTTCGGAGGGGTCTATCTCGAAGACAGCGGCATGCTCGCTGATACTTTCGCGCCATGCCCGCTTCGCACCCCCGATATGAAACAGCAGTGCCGCAGTGGCGAGTATGATGCCAAGCAGCAGCACGGATGCAATCGTATTGTCACTGCCCGTCGCGGGACCTTCCTGCGGAAGCTGTCGGAGAAGCTGCTCTGCTTCGCTGCTGAAGCGTTCGTAGCTCTTTTGCAGCTGGCGCAAAGCCAGGAGGTTGCCGTTCTCCTGCGACTCTAAAAGTTCCGTGAGCTGCCGAGACGTACTCTGTATAATATCATCCAGAGCCTCTTGGTCATACTCCCCGGTGAGCAGCGCCGTGGCGACTTTGTCATGCAGGGCCTGCGAGAGGTAGAGCAGGGCTATCCGTTTTTCAGGCAGCGTGACGGTCGCATCGGCACTCTGCGAAAAGAGCGTATGGCTTTGGTTGAACCCTTCAAGCGTATCGCTTTGAGCGTGGGTATTGCCAGAAGCAGTGCCGAACGGACTGTTAAGCATGAGCAAGAGTGCTGCCGCCAATACAATGACAATAGCACCCAGGCTGTTTGGAAATGTATGATTCATAGTGTTCCAAAAGCATTTTGTATACCAAAAAACAAGAGACGGGTTAGCTTGGATTCGATACAATGGCGGGACTACTAATCCTATGGATAGAACAATGAAAAAACTACGAATTTTGATTACCAACGACGACGGCTATGAATCAGCCGGCCTTCTCGCACTGATTGAGGCGCTGAAAGATATCGCCCATCTGACCATTGTCGCACCTTCGACCGAGAAATCCGCTTGCGGCCATTCGCTCACCCTTACCCGTCCGCTGCGTTTCATCAACGTGGACGATGATTTTTACAAGCTCGATGACGGGACACCGAGCGACTGTATCTACCTGGCACTGCATTCGATGTTTGACGAGGCAAAACCCGACCTGGTCATCAGCGGTATCAACCGCGGTTCGAACATGGGTGAGGATATCACCTACTCGGGTACCGCTGCAGGCGCTATGGAAGGGGTGCTGCACGGGGTACCGTCCATCGCCATCTCGCAGGTTGTCGATTTTATGAAGCCCGAAGTCGACTACTCTTTGGCGCAAAAGACCATCCGCAGCCTGGTAGAGAAGATCATGGCCGGCAGTTTTCCGCTGCCGCACCGTGAGTTTCTGAATGTGAACATCCCGCCGGAGATCACCGAGGCAGAGATGAAAGTGACCTATGCGGGTTACCGCTACTACGGCAACGATGCCCACCTGCACCGCAACCCGCGTGCGGAAGAGTACTACTGGCTCGGTCTGCACCCGCTGGAGTACAAACCGCGCGAGGGGAAAGAGCGGTTGTGCGACTTTGAAGCGATAGAGCAGGGGTTCGTCTCGGTGACGCCGATCCATCTCGATCTGAGTGCCTACCATACGCTTTGCGAACTGGACAGCTGGCTATGAGGTATACCCGCTCGCGCCTGCTTTTCGGCGACGATTTCGAAAAGCTGCAAAATGCGAAGATACTGCTTCTTGGCGTCGGCGGTGTCGGCAGCTACTGCCTTGACTGCCTCTACCGTTCGGGGGTCACCGACATCACCATCGTCGATTATGATGTCTATGACGAGACCAACCAGAACCGCCAGATGTGGTCGGAACTGCACGAGGGGGAGTCAAAAGTCATGGCGCTGAAAGAGCACTACCCCGAAGTGGTCGCGATTGATAAAAAGATCGATAAAGAGTGGATCGACAGTTTTGATTTCGAGCCATACGACCTGGTGCTCGACGCCATCGACGACATCCACGCCAAGCTGGCACTGGCACAGAAGTGCTATAAAAAGCTCATCTCCTCCGTGGGTTCGGCCAAGCGGCTCGACCCGACAAAGATCGAGGTGTCGACGATCTGGAAGACACACGGCGACCGCTTCGGCGCCAAGATACGCTACGAGCTGAAAAAACGCCGTTTTAACAAAAAATATACGGTCGTCTTCAGTTCCGAACCCGCCCGTATCAAAGAGAAGGGAAGCTTTATGGGGGTGACCGCGGCATTCGGCCTCACCCTGGCTTCCGTGGCGATCCAGCGGCTGATGGAGAAGTGATGGCGGTACGTGCCCCG
>JBFEWT010000051.1:0-13806 GCA_041546225.1 Sulfurimonadaceae bacterium | reverse complement strand
GTCCTGGTGAAAAAAGGGGAGACGACCCGGACGCATCTCTTCGTTCAGCCCAAAAACGAGGAGATGGAACTCTGGACAGGCGTACGGTTGGGTGCCGATGCGGCGAAAGAGCGGTTCGAGGTCGACGAAGCGCACAGTATTGAGACGTTTGACGAGGTGATGGGAGAACTGCTTAAAGAGAGCAACCATCTCTACTTTGACCTCTTCAGTGACCATGAACGCTACAGCACCCTGCGTACGCTTTGCAGCAGCCTGCTCCATGACCGCAAGGTCAACCGCTCCCCGCGCAGCTTCTTTGATGTGACCGAGCCGCTTCAGCAGATGCGTCTGATCAAGTCCGATGAGGAGATAGCGCTGATACGCAAAGCCCTTGCTATTACACAAGAGGCCCACCACAGTGCGATGCGCCTTGCCGAGCCGGATATGTTCGAGTATGAACTGCAGGCGAACATCGAATACGTATTCAAATTAAGCGGGGCGTACAGCGACGCCTACACTACCATTGTAGCAAGCGGGAACAATGCCAATACACTGCACTATATTACCAACAGCGACACGCTCAAAGCGGGTGAACTGCTTCTTATAGATGCGGGCTGCGAGTACCGGATGTACGCCAGCGACATTACCCGTACGTTCCCTGTCAGCGGAAAGTTTTCGCCGGCACAGCGCGAGGTGTACGAGATGGTGCTTGACGCCCAGCTCGCAGTCATCGATCTCATCAAACCGGGCGTGACGAAAAAGTTTCTGCAGACGGAGTCGGAGCACCTGCTCGCAGCTGGCATGGTAAGGCTGGGCATACTTGAGGGAGACGTCGAGGAGCTGGTGGAAGCCAAAGCGCACAAGAAGTATTTTCCCCACGGTATCGGCCACTGGATGGGGCTGGATGTCCATGACCCTTGCCCCTATGTCGATGAACACGGCCATGACCTCCGCCTGCTGCCGGGGATGGTGATGACGATAGAGCCGGGTATCTACATCCGTCAGGACGATAGTACGGTGCCTGAAAAATACCGCGGCATCGGTATCCGTATCGAAGATAATATCCTGGTGACGAAGGAGGGGTGTGAAAACCTCTCGGCCGGTATAGCCAAGACGGTTGAAGAGGTCGAAGCGGCCTGCCGTTAACGCTTAGTTATAGGAGTAGCTCCAACCCGTTGCGCCATTTTTGGCTTCATTAAACCCTTCCGCATCGCCGAGAAAGTCGATGACGTGCATGGTCGTATGCGGCATGGTGCCGCGGTCTTCAGGGGTGAACAGATGCAGGGGCATCGGTGTCTCCTGCGCGGTCTGTGCGAAAGCGACATCGCTCAACTGGCTCATAAGACTGTCAATAGCGGTGATTTTGTGCTGGCTGCAGAACTTTCCGATGATGGCCTCTTGTATCTCCCGCGGAAGCTTCTCGTCAGTGTTGAGGAAAATGGTGAAGTGCAGAGGGTATTTTGCCCCCTCATGTACGGCTGGTGCCGCCATGATGATATACTCGACACCTTCAAGATGGGATTCTATCTCATCCGGCGTGAGAAATTTTTTTGTTTCTAATGGTTGGTATTCTTGCATAGATATCCGTTTTTTTTGTGCAATTATAGCATGCTCTATGGCGAGAGAATCAACAAGATCAGATGATGTAGCTTTCCATGCAGGTGTTGTCGTCCTCACTGTTACAGCAGATGACATTCGCTTCGGGGTGCGGCTCGCCGATGTAATACCCCTGCATATAGTCGGCTCCCATAGCTTTGACAAGGGCGTAACACTCTTTGGCATTGACAAACTCCGTAATGGTCTTGATGCCGAGTTTTTTGGCAAACGAGAGGATCGTCTCGACGACTACCCGTGCATCTTTGTCGAACGGAAGGTTTTTGACGAGGGAACCGTCTATCTTGAGGTAGTCGATATCGAGTTTCAGGATATATTCGAAGTTCGAGTAGCCTGTTCCGAAATCATCGATGGCGATCTTGCAGCCGAGTGCTTTGATCTCCCTGAGGAAAAGCTGCACATCGTTATAGTTTTCGATACCTTCGGATTCTGTGATCTCGAAGACAATACGTTCGGGCTCGGGGAACTCCAGGACTTTCAGCGTGATAAACTCGACCATCATCTCATCGAGGATGTCTTCGATAGAGAGGTTCAGGGAAAACTCGTAGGGCTTCTCTTTGAAATACTCAAAGGTCTGGGTGATCATCGTCCGGGTGATATTGTCATAGAGACGGTATTTTTTGGCGATATCGAGAAAGAAAAAAGGCGATATGGTCTCGCCGTCATTATCGATCAGGCGGACCAGGGCTTCATACTTCTCGACAACCCCGTTTGTACTGTTGCAGATCGGCTGGTAATACGGGACGATACGGTTGTTGGCAATGGCGCTTTTGATCTCGCGGTTCCAGTAGAGGTTCTGTTTGGTATGCTCCCTGCTGCGGCGGCTTTCATCGTAGACCATCACCATCTTGTTGAGTTTACGGGCATCTTGCATCGCGATATCGGCACTGGCGAGGATGTTGCTCTCTGCATGGGCGATTCCGACGGTAACGGAGACATGGATATGGTTGTCGTCAACGACGAAGTTATGGCTGTCGATACGTGTGATCAGCGATTTGACCCGCTCCTGGTAGCCGTAGACATCACCGGCGGTATCGGCCATAATGGCAAACTCGTCAGAGGGGAGTTTGTAAAGCCTGCACTCAGAGGAGACGATATTCTCCTGGATGATCCGGCTGAGTTCTATAAGCACAAAGTCACCGACATCAAAGCCGTAAAGATCATTGATATCGCGGAAGTTGTCAATGTTGATGAGCGCGAGATTCGGGTACTTGGCGGCATGCAGGTCTTCAAGCAGCTTTTCGCGGTTGGGAAGCTGTGTCAACGCGTCGGTCGTCTGCTGCTTGATAAGGTGTTCCTGCTCGATCAGCCGGGTGACGTCCTGGCGGATGGCGATATACTCGATGATATTGTCATGCTCATCGAGGATGGGGATGACAGTCGCATTGACGATATAGCTGCTGCCGTCTTTCTTTCGGTTTTTAATGGTCCCCTGCCATACCCTTTTCGCCTGGATCGTTGCCCAGAGGTCAGTAAAGGTCTCCCGCGGCGTATCGGGATGCCGGATGATACGGTGCGAGTGGCCGATGAGCTCATCACGTGTATAGCCCGTGATGTTGAGAAACTTCTCATTGGCAAAGGTGATGATCCCTTTTGGGTCGGTTTTGGTCACGACGCTGGAGATATCGACGACCCGTCTATACTCGTCGAGCAGGCGCTTGTTCTTGCGGTTTTCGCTTTTCAGCGCGAGCGTGCGGGCAATGGTTTCAAGCCGTTCAAGGACCTCTTTGGGGTCTATCGGCTTGAGAAAATAGTCATGGATGCCGATGCGGATGGCGTCAATGATCCGCTCGGGCCGATTGACGCTGGTAAGTATGAGCAGCGGAAGTTTCGGTGCAATCTCTTTAAGCTTCCTGGCAAGCTGCAGGCCGTCCATATCGGGCAGGTTGATGTCGGTGAGGACGATGTCCGGCTTTTGGGTCTGGAACTGCTCAAGCGCTTCATGCGCAGTGTGGACGGTATGAAACCGCTTACAGCTGCCTGCAATACGTTTATTGCATTCACTGTCGCATTGGTCGTCATTACCGATATAGAGAACGAAATAATCTTTCAGCGCGGCATTATCTGTCATTAGGCTTCTTTGTTCCGAGGGAGTTGATGCCCTTTTTGTTTCTAACTATTATTAATGATTATAAGTCGGGGAATGTTAAAAGGAGTTGAGAGCACCCTGTTAATTGAACGTATCGCCGGTCACTGCCTGATAATACCGGCAAGCACGTTGGTGATACCCTGGTGCAGGTTGTAATGGGTGTTGGGAAAGTCGTAAAGCTCGTTTTCCAGGTTGACCATGTAGCTGTTGAGATAGATTGCGAGCTGCTCCATATCTACCGCGCGGTAACGTCTGCATGACTCCTCGTCGTACGCTGTCCTCTCCAGCTGCTCCGAAGCGTTGCTCGCCTGCAGGGTAAACGCGAGCGTCTTCAGGCTGAAAAGGTCGCACCAGCGCAAAAAGAGTTCGGGTGTCAGCGCCTCTGCGGGTTTTCCCTCCGGGGTGAAGAGGAGCTTTTGTTCGCGCAGGGGGATGAGTACGGAGAGTATCGCATCGGTATAGGCGGGTGCTTTTTCCGCCCAGAACGGGGACTCGCTGCTGTTTTTCAAGGCGACCCTGATAGCAGAGACGATCGCTTCTTTCGAGTCATTTTCAAAAAGCTGGGAAATGGTTTTGATCATAATAGGTTCTTTGTTTTTTTGCAAATGTATCAGTTTTTGTATAATGGCGAAATTAAAATCGGGCGCTAACATTTTCGACGAGCCCTTAACAGAAGGAATTTTTGCATGATCCGCACTAAAAGTCTTACCGTAAACATGGCGGCGGCCCTCTTGATAGGGGCCTCGTTTTTACTGCCTGAGCACTATGCCGTCTATTTTCTTTCTACCGGGCTTTTTGCACTTTCAGGCGCTTTGACAAATCATCTGGCGATCCATATGCTCTTTGAGCGGGTACCGTTCCTCTACGGTTCGGGTGTGATCGTTCTGCGATTTGAATCGTTTAAAAGCTCCATCAAACAGCTGATGATGGCACAGTTCTTTACCCGCGAACAGCTGGACGGCTTTTTCGCAAAAGAGGAGAAGCAGATAGATCTGGCGCCGGTCATCGAGCGTACCGACTTCAGCGTGGCGTATGACGCGCTGGCAAAGACGGTCATGGAGTCATCGTTCGGTGGGATGCTGGGGATGTTCGGCGGCGATAAGGCGCTGGAAGGATTGCGCGAACCTTTTACCGCGAAGATGAAATCGGCCGTTTTGCACATTACCGCCAGCGAGGCGTTCAAAGCGGAACTGCAAAACTCTCTGCAGGACTCTTCGCTGAGTCAGGATATGCTTGACGCCATCGAAGATGTTATCGATGCGCGTCTTGAAGAGGTGACGCCGGAGATGGTCAAAGAGATGGTGCTGGAGCTGATGCGCGAGCACCTGGGATGGCTTGTCGTCTGGGGCGGTGTCGTCGGCGGGGCGTTCGGTCTGCTTAGCGCACTACTTTTCTAGCGCATCCAAAACGACGGCGTGCCATTCGCCGCAGTAGTAGACCTGCAGCAGCAAAGCATCGCGGAAGGTGTAGTCGGCGAAAGTGATGCGGTGGCGGTTTGGCGCGATCTGTTCGGAATACTCCGTCAAGACGGTGTAGACAGGATGCTCTTCCAGTGTCGCCGTACGGGCGTTGAGGTGGCGGTGGTTGTACCCTTCGCCTTCAAACAGCAGTGTCAGGGTCGCATCCTGACGTTTGATATGCGGCAGGGCCGCGAGAACACTCTCGTCAAACTTCGGACTTTGCAGCGGGAGAAGCTTTACCGTTGTCTCTGCATCGACCAAAAAGATGTCACCCCAAAGCGTCATCGTCAACAGCAGGCTCAGCCAGAGGCTTCTCATGCGCTTACTTCAATGGTGACATCGCCGATGACGATGCTCTCGCCCGCTTTTATCTTTGCGCGTTTTCGGGTCTCTACCTCTCCGTTACGCTCTACATAGCCATGTTCAATCAGCTTCTTCGCTTCACCGCCGCTGTCGACAAGGTCCAGCAGTTTGATCAGTTTGTACAGTTCAATAAACTCTTCGGTTAATTTATAGGTCATAGTCGTTTCCTTTGCGCAATAGTAACGCAGGGTGTGTTAAAATAGGCCAAAACAAATGAAGGAGAGAAGATGAAAACTTATTCTTTGCAACTGCGCATCTGGCACTGGCTGCACGCGGTGGCGGTGCTGGGGCTTCTGGGTACGTTCTTTCTGCGTAAGACCTTTTTGAGCTGGCGGGATAATTCGGCTATCATCGCGTCAAAACTCGGAGAGTTTGATATCGCGGTAACGGCGGATCAGGCGGCGGCGATCGCCAAGGCGGTCCGTGCGCCGATGTGGGAGTGGCATATCATCTTCGGCTATCTCTTTGCCGTACTGGTGTTGTGGCGCGTAGTGATGATCTTGCGTGAAGGGTTCGGCCATACGGATGAGTCGGCGCACATGAAGATGGTCTACTTGAGCTATAAGGTACTTTATGTCGTGTTGGCGTTTATGGCGGTAAGCGGCCTGCTCATCAACGCATACGAGGCACTGGGCATGACGAAAGAGTTTGCGCATGATATTAAAGAAGTCCATGAAACGCTGGCATGGGTTGTCGCAGTGTTTGTGCCGATGCATATCGCCGGGGTGTTTGTCGCGGATAATCGCGATCAGAAAGGTATCGTTTCGAAGATGGTATCCGGCTAGAAGCCGATACCCGCGGGCATAACGCCCGCACGGTGTTTATATTACCAGGTGTCGCGTGGCGGGCGTGGAGTGCGGGGGCGTGCTTCGTTTACACGAAGGGTACGGCCTCCGAACTCATTGTTTTCTAGGTTCGATATCGCTTCTTTGGCTGCATCGGGAGAAACCATCTCCACAAACCCGAAGCCTCTAAACCTTCCGGTCTCTCTGTCGTTAACGAACTTAACCGACGTCACTTCTCCGAATTGTCCGAAAAGGTCCTGGACATCTTCTTCCGTTTTGCTATATGGGATATTCCCTACATAAATCTGTGTCACTTCGCACTCCATTAAAAAATCGACTTGTCTGATTGGGGCAATCAAACGATGTTTCAGGGTTAGTATAACGCTGTAGGCTTATGCAAAACTAAATTTCTTGTTGTTTAGCGTGAAAGATAATTTAATGTGATAGTTATGCAATAGCTCTTTACGATTATGGTACCCTTTCAGATAAAATCCGAGATAAAGTAGTTGATATGAGATGTCCATGCGGTTCAGGAATGACATATGATGCGTGTTGCGGTGCGTTGATCGACGGCAGAAGATCTGCACAGACGCCCGAAGAGCTGATGCGTTCGCGCTACAGTGCCTACGCCGTGGGTGCCGGAGGCTACCTTGTCGAGACGACGTCTGAAGAGAACCGTTATGAAGGCGACATAGCCCTTATTGAAGAGCATGCGAACGGCAGCGAGTGGCTGAAACTCGAAGTGCTCTCATCGAGCCGGAAGGGTGATGAGGGGATGGTCGAGTTCAAGGCCTATTATAAAGAAAACGGCGAGATACGCGTCCATCATGAAAAAAGCCTCTTTCTGCTGAGGTCGCAACGGTGGTATTACGACTCGGGCACGTTGTATGAGTGCAGACCGGGACGCAATGATACGTGCCCGTGCGGCAGCAATAAGAAGTATAAGAAGTGCTGCGGGAAGTGAGTTGAGCTGGGTTTAACCCTCTTTTTGCTATAATCGCGAAAAATTATAGTAAGACGAGATAAACCATGGTACAGACGATTAACCTGACAATGCGCTACGGAAGCCGCGTTCTTTTTGACAACATCAACCTTAAGCTTGACCGCCACAAACGCTACGGCCTTATCGGGGCCAACGGTGCGGGTAAAACGACATTCTTGAAGATCCTGAGCGGACAGATCACCGAGTATGAAGGCGAAGTAGCGATCGAGCCGGGCCTGAAAGTCGGCGTACTGGGGCAGAACCAGTATGCGTTTGAAGAGTTTACTATCGCAGATGCGGTACTTTACGGCAACAAGCGCCTTTACGATACGGTAAAGGAGAAAGAGGAACTTTATGCTACCGGCGATTTTGAAGACGATGCCGTCAACAACCGCCTCGCAGAGCTTGAAGTGATCTCCGTCGAAGAAGATCCGACTTACGAGTATGACGTTCAGATCGCCAAAGTGCTTGAAAATGTCGGTATCCCCGCCGAGCTGCACACGCAGCCGATGTCGACGCTGGACAATGCGGACAAGTTCAAGGTCCTGCTTGCGCAGGTGCTCTACCCGAAACCCGATGTCCTCTTCCTTGACGAACCTACCAACAACCTTGACATCGAGACGATCGGCTGGCTGGAGAACGAACTGCAGCGCCATGAAGGTACCATGGTCGTCATCTCGCACGACCGCCACTTCCTTAATGCCGTCGTGACGAATATCCTTGATGTCGATTTCCAGAAGATCCGCGAGTTTACCGGTAACTACGACGACTGGTATATCGCCGCGAACGTCATGGCGCAGCAGGCGCAGATGGAGAACGAGAAAAAACTCAAAGAGAAGGAGCAGCTCGAAGCCTTCGTACGCCGCTTCTCCGCCAATGCTTCCAAGGCGAAGCAGGCGACATCGCGTCAGAAACAGCTTGACAAACTCAATATCGAGGATATCAAGCCTTCGAGCCGCCGTGACCCGAGCATCGTCTTCAAAGCGAAGCGCCAGATGGGCGATGAGGCACTTGAAGTGGTCAATGTTTCCCATGACTACGGCGATGGCCCGGTCCTGCAAAACATCAACCTGCGTATCGAGCCGGGCGAGAAGATCGCACTTATCGGGGGCAACGGTGTCGGTAAGACGACCCTTTGTAAGATCATCATGGAAGAGCTCAAGCCGAGCGAGGGTGAAGTGAAATGGGGTGCGACGGTAGAACCTAGCTACTTCCCGCAGGATACTACCGACCGTATCCAGAGCACCGATACGCTTTACGAGTGGCTGCGCGGGTACGATCCAAAGCGCGACATCGCCGAGATCCGCAACTGCCTCGGGCGCATGCTCTTCAACGGCGAACAGCAGGAGAAGAGCGCGGCGAACATCTCCGGTGGTGAGAAACACCGTATGATGCTCTCCAAGATGATGCTCGAAAACGGCAACTTCCTCGTTCTTGACGAACCGACCAACCACCTTGACCTCGAGGCGATCGTCGCACTCGGTGAAGCACTCTACAACTTCGATGACAACGTTATCTGTGTCTCCCATGACCGCGAATTGCTTGACGCATTCGCCAACCGTATCATCGAACTTCATGACGACGGAAGCTACATCGACTTCAAGGGAAGCTACGAAGAGTTTGCAGAGGCGAAAGCAAATGGGACACTTTAAAGAGTACCTCGGCCTGGGTATTGCAGGCAACTTTGCACTCCACCTGGAGCAGGCGGGTGAGATCGAAGACTTTAAAGACCTTGAAGTCGAAGATGCGAACGGCCCGAAAGGGATGTTCCCGTTCTACCTTCCCGGGCGCGAAGGCCAGCTGGGTGTCTACCCGGTCTCTTCGGACACGATAATACTGCCCGAAGGCGATGTGAACGTTCAGGCCGAGCCTGAAGTCGCGCTCATCTGCGACATCGCTTACGAAGAGGGCCGCATCGTTTCTGTCACGCCGACGCATTTTGCGGCTTACAACGACTGCTCCATCCGTAAAGAGGGTGCGAAGAAGATCAGCGAGAAGAAGAACTGGGGCGAAGCGAGCAAAGGGCTGAGCGATCAGCTGGTCGCCATCGACCGTTTCGAAGAGGGCGGCGAGATGGACAGCTGGCGTATTGCCAGCTTCTTGAAGCGTGATGGCAATGTTTTCCGTTACGGTGAAGATGTGGAGTTGACCGGTTACAGCTACTTTTACGGCAAACTGATGGCATGGATAACCAACCAGATGAACACACCGGTGGATGTCGGACCGCTTGAGCCGTTGAACGACTACATCAACGCGGCGGGGTATCCGAAAAAAGCGATCATCAGCATCGGTGCTACACGCTACACCTCGTACGGCGAGACGACTTTCCTCAACGCCGGCGATGAGGTGATCGTCGTGCTCTATAAAGAGAGCGCGGAGTGCGACTGCAAGAACAAGGTCCTCTCCAAGCTCGCATCCGATTCGCTCGTTTGCAACGACGGGATGAGTATTCTTCGCCAGAAAGTCAAATGATCCCGACGGGCGAATACCTCCACTACAAAGGCAACCGGTACGAAGTGATCGGTGTCGCCACACACTCCGAAACCGAAGAAGCACATGTCGTCTACCGTCCCCTGTACGGCGAGGGCGGCTTATGGATCCGTCCGCTGGAGATGTTTACCGAAACGCTCCTGCACGAGGGACACACGGTAAAGCGTTTTGCTTTTATGGGAGAGCGTGATGTCCAGGGGTAAAAAACTCGACCTGGGGATTGGGGCGGACTTCGGCGACGGCTGGGGTGTCGTTGACGAGAACCCGGCAGCGGAAGCAGCGCAGATCCTTCTTCCCGAAAAACATATGATTGTCTTTAAAAAAGAGAAGCGCCGGGGCAAGCCGGTGACGATCTGCGGTCCGTTTTTTCTCTCAAAGGCCGATACGGCGGCCCTGCTGAAACGTCTGAAAAAATCTCTGGGCTGCGGCGGAACGCACAAAGAGGAAGCCCCCAACACCTTCTGGCTGGAGCTGCAGGGTGATGTGAGTGCTACGCTACGTGAACGTCTGGTGCGTGATGAGGGCTTTCGTCTGAAACGCTAGTCGTGCAGACGGCGTTGTTCCTTCCTGTCTCTTTCGCTTCGTAGAGGTTGCGGTCGGCCTGGCTGATGAGCAGCTCGTCTTTCATCGATGCCGGCGGCGTAAGGGTGACGGAGCCTATGGATATGGTCACGTATTTGCTGGCGCTGTTGTTCTTATGTTCCAGCTTCATCTTTCTTACATGCCTGCAGAGCTTCTCTGCTACGACTTTGGCATTTGTCGCATCGGTATCGGTGAGCAGGACCCCGAACTCCTCTCCGCCAAGCCTGAAGGTGAAGTCACCCGGTCTTTGAAGGGTCTCTCTAAGCGTATGTGCAACTTCTTTCAGTGCGCTGTCCCCCTGCAGGTGTCCATAGGTGTCGTTGTATTGCTTGAAATGGTCTATATCGATCATCATAAAGCAGACAGGGCGTTTTTCGCGCTTGGAACGTTTGACTTCGCGTTCATAGACCATATTGAAATAGCGGCGGTTATAGAGGCCGGTAAGGCTGTCGGTGTAGGAGGCGCTTTGCAGCTTATGATTGGCTATCTTGAGCTTTTCGGTGGTGAGTTCGAGTTCGCTCTGCTGTCTTTGGATACTCTCGAATATGAGGTATGAGAGCAGCAGTACCAGCCCGAAGACGGCAATAAAGAGTATGACGATCTGCACAATGATATTGTCGAAGGTCTGAATGAAGTTCTTGCGTTCGACCTGTGCGCTCTGTATCTCGTAGGTGATCAGTTTGTCGATCGTCTCCTGGATGTTCTCTATGGTCTTGGTCAGGGTGCTTTCGGAGAGCCTGTCAAGTTTGAGGTTGTGCTCGCAGGCTTTGATGATGCGTTCGATATAGAGGTTGGTGTTGTAGATGGAGGTGTTGGTGAAATCGACATAGCGCAGCTCTTCCTCGCGTTTATAATGGCCGGTATATGTCTGCCATGCGCTGTTGATGGAGTCGAGATCCTTGCGCAGCGTCACCGCGGCTTCATCGGCGGATATCCTGCCGTTCTTTACGTTGATAACGGTGTTTTGTATTCCCTGATGATAGGTCAAGAGGATGTGGTTGAGTTCGGTGACGGGGATAAAAGAGCCGAAATAGAGTCCGTCGATATTCTTTTTCATGCTGGTGATGTTAAGATAGCCAAGAACGGCAGTGAGCAGCATGCCCGAACTGATAATGATAAAGAGGAATAACAGTTTGCTCTTGAGGTGCAATGAGTGTATAAACTCCACGAAAATACCTTATACTGAGTGGGACATTGCTCTGCAGCAAGCAAACGGCATACCATCCGGTTTTTGAAAGCGGGCTTCAAAAATAAAGGTATCAGCAGATTTACGGCACATATTAGGTGGTTTAGATACAATTTTATGACTAAATCGAGGAGCTACAGAAAGAAGTATGGCAAAACGAATCATAAAAGATGAGCGTATCAAGACGATTATAAAAAACATTGCGGAGGATTTCCGTTTTTCGCAGGAGATGGGCGACTATGCGCTGCTTTTCTATAAAGCGGATTCCGAGGGCGTCATCAGCGGGAAAGCGATAGACGAGATGATCGAGTATGTAGAGACCGGGCTTGAAGAGCTGAAGAGCAATATCGAGTGGCGCCAGCAGTTTCTTAGCGAGAACGGCGAGATCGGTGAGATGAAGATGCTTGAAAACCTCAAGACGATCGAAGAGGAGTACATCGATCTCTTGAAGTTCTTGAAAAAGTAGGCGCTGCTTACTTCCCTTTGTAGGGTGTGAGCGGCATCTGTTTCGTGATGGCGTCTTTGATGCCGCCTTGCAGGTTTATAACGTTATACCCGAAGTTCTGGGAAAGAAAATCGGCGACGACCCGGCTGCGCGAACCGCTTCGGCAGATGAGCGCGAACTGCTCTTTGCCATTGACATGTTTTTGCAGTTCAGACATGAAAAGCTCGACGTTGTAGCCTCCGCGTTCATCAAAGAACATGATCGGAATGGAACCCTTTACCAGTCCGGTCTCTTTCCATTCACCGGGTGTACGGACATCGATGATCTTGATGCCCGAAGCCAAAAGTCTGTTGTCGATGTAGCGCTCTTGCATTGCTGCGAAGAGAATACTCGATGCTATAGTGATAAGAAGTAAGAAGTGTTTCACGGTAATATCTCCGTTTTTTCAAATGAAGGTATAATTATATAAATAATAATGCAATAGTAGGTTAATGATGGCGTCGGGTTCCGCAAAAAAAGAAGATAATACAAAACGGTTACGCTATATCCGCGTTTTGGAACGTTTTAGCAAGAGTATCATCAACTATCTTTTTAAAACGGAAGAACTAAGCAGAGACGTTTATGACAAAAAAATAGACAACAATCTAAAATACCTGCAGCGTATAGAGGGTGTCAAGCTCTATAAAGGCGAATACAACGACCTCGAAGCCCTGGTAAACCGCATGATTGGCTACCGCAACAGCGAGGAAGCGATAGAAGTCATCAAAGATGAACTGCTGTACGCGTCCAATCAGCTTGAAAAGAGCATGAACCAGCGGCGTTACAAAAAAGACAAACACGAAAGTGACAAGTTCAAAGACTGGGAGTAGGGTAAAAAGTGAGCACAAAGCTATTTGATCTGGACAACTTCTTAAGAAGCGGGCACCGTTTTTCGCACAAGGAAGTATTGCTCAAATTCCAGTTTCGTATGCTGAACACCATTATGGCGTTCGTGGCACTCTTCTCGTTTCTCTTCGCCGTTTTGAGTCATACCGGGCTCAACCCGCTTGGTATGATCCATACCACTGTAGACTACATCTACTCCCTTATTGCACTCTTCTCTATCTTTTGGCTGCGCGGCTCAAAAGAGCGTTATACGTCGGCAATGCTGATCGTTCTCACAAGTTCGCTGTTCGCATTTATCTCGGCACTGCTCTTCGTACCGCAGGATGAGTTCCGTATTATCTGGTTCTACCTGCTGATCTTCGCCGCGTTCATCACCGGCGGGGTGCGTGTCGGTACGATCTTTTCGTTCCTCTCTATTGGTATCGTGATCGGGGCTAACATTCTGACGGACCTGCAGCTCTCCGAGACCGCCATCAACAGTGCGGTGCTCGGCCTGGTCATAGGTGTGCTCTTCACCCGTGCCTATACAAAGAAGATCATCGATTATGAAGAGGAGCTGACAGCTTTTAACAGCAGCCTTGAAGAGATGGTGGAGCAGAAGACGACGGAGCTGCAGGAGCTTAACCGGCTGCTTGAAGCCAAAGTAGAGGAGAAGGTGCACCAGATAACCGCGCAGGAACGGCTCATGATCACCCAGTCGCGCCTTGCCGCGATGGGCGAGATGATGAGCATGATCGCCCACCAGTGGCGCCAACCGCTTGCGACGACGACGCTGATGATCACCAACGAACAGCTCAAGGCGATGATGGCCGGTAAAGAGCCCAGCGAATGCGATAAGATCCTGCAGAAGATATCGGACACGATGCTCTACCTCTCCGATACTATAGACGATTTTCAGACCTATTTCAAACCCGATAAGAGTGCGGAGGAGATATCCGTCTGCGAG
>JBFEWT010000199.1:0-2717 GCA_041546225.1 Sulfurimonadaceae bacterium | reverse complement strand
GGGGTGGTGGATGATCGTCGCGGTGGCACTGGTCATCGTGGCCCTGAGCCGTCCGGTGATGGAACAAGAACCCGTTGAGGTCGAGCGCGGCGGCAGCGACGTGATCCTCGCGATCGACCTCTCCTATTCGATGCAGGCCGATGATATCGCACCCACAAGGCTCGCGGCGGCCAAGGCGATGCTGAAAGAGCTGGTAAGACATAATACGCGCGAGCGTTTCGGGGTGATAGGGTTTACGACCAATGCCATCGTCCTCTCCCCACTGACCAACGACGCCGAACTGCTGATGCACCTCTTTGAGGGGGTCGACGAGTCGCTTATCATTACCAAGGGAACCGTCCTGATGCCTGCGCTTAAACTTGCACGCAGGATGTCCAAAGCCCGCCGTCCGGTGGTACTTCTCTTCAGCGACGGCGGCGATGCCAATGACTACGCCAAAGAGGCGGCTTTCGCCGAAGCGAACGACCTGCGCGTCCACACGGTGATGATGGCGACGGCTTTCGGTACGACACTTACGGCCTCCAGTGGGGAACTGGTGAAAGATGAAGCGCAAAACATTGTCGTAACTGCACGCAACGATGCCATAGAAGCACTCAGCCGCGCCACCGGGGGCGAGCATATTACATCACCCGATGCGGCAGCTCTGCAGGGGCTCATCGACGATGCCCGCAGCGACGACTACAGCAGCAAGACGAAGATGATCCAGTATGAGGAGCTCTTCTACTACGCGGTCATGCTGGCCATCATCGCGTTTATGATGAGTGTGACGACGCTGGCGTATAAAGTGCGCCGTATCTTTCTTGGGGTGCTGCTGCTTCTGGGTGTGGGCGCACAGGGCGCTATACTGGATTTTTACCACCTTGAACGCGCGGATTCCGCTTATAGCAGTGAAGCGTATGAGCGTTCGGCTGCACATTTCAGTGCGCTGGAAGGCAAGCATGCGCGTTACAACCAGGCCCATGCGCTTTACAAGGCCGGGCTCTATGAAAAGGCGCTGGAGGTGTATGCGAACATCCGTTCATCCGACCCGCAGTTCAAAGCGGCGCTCTTTTACAATATGGGCAACTGCTATATCCGTCTCAAAGAGTTCGCCAAGGCGCGCGAGGCCTTTGGGAAATCGCTGGCACTGCATTATGAGCGCGAAACAGTCGAAAACCTGCTCCATATCCGCACTGCCCAAGAGCAGGAGGGGATGATAACGGGGCAGCAGAAGGGAAAACAGCGGGCGCAGGACGCCGAATCCGAACAGGGTGTCCAAGGGGATAAAAAGCGAAAAGGGGGCAGCAATATGCCCGTGGACGCTCCCGGCGGATCCGGCGACGACGGCGGCAAAAAAACTGAAAGCGACCCGCGTCTGAACCTCTCGCAGGGCAAAGCGAAACTCAGCTCGAAACAATACGAACTCATCAATAAAAGGAGCATTCATGAAGCACGCCCCTGGTAAGCTGTTTTTACTGCTCACGGTACTTTACAGCACATTGACGGCAGCACCCTACACCTGGAGCGTCAGCAGTTCCAAATCCGGCGTCTATGCCAATGAAGCGCTCAGCGTGACCTATACCTGCCGTTTTGAAGATGCGGGGCCGAACTATGTCATCGATTTCGATCCGTTAAAGTCTTCAGGCCCGTATACCATGCACGCTCTGAGCGAGAACGAACAGATCATCGACGGAAAGCGCGTCAACGAGTACCGCTACGTCCTTTTTCCGCATGAAGCGGGGGCGTTGACACTGGCATATGACGCGCTGATGCGCCGTACGACGAAAGAGTCCATCGAGAATACGGTCATAGGCCGGGACAATATGGAAGATTTCGATTTTACCGACAGCGTCGTCAGGGTACCTTCTGTGCAGGTTGAGGTCAAGCCGGCTGCAGGCACGCTGACGGGTACGCTCTCAATGGCGATGGAGGTCGCCAAGCGCACCCTTAACGCATACGAACCGCTTCACCTGAGTGTCAGTATCGAAGGCAAAGGGAACCTTGAGGCGATCCGGCCGCTGGAGATAGCCATAGAGGGGGTGGAGGTCTTTGCGGAAGCGCCGCAAAAAGAGTACCGTCTTGAATCAGACGGCTACCACGGGCGTTATCTGCAGCAGTTCGCACTGGTAGCGGAGAAGGACTTTGTCATACCGCCGTTCTCTGTTGCGTATTTCGACCTCTCGTCAGGGGAACCCGCTACGCTCAAAAGCGAAGCATATGCCATCAGTGTGACGCCCGCCTACCTTCCTGATGAGCTTCTGGATGAGGAGAGTGCGGATGCTGAGCCGTTTGTATGGGAATGGGCCTATCTTAACTATCTGATCGTCTTCCTTCTGGGTGTGGGTGTCGGACGCTGGCTGCGCCGTAAAAAATCCGAAGAGGAGGCGCTGCCGGAGTGGATGGAGCAGGTAAACAGGGCGGAAGATGTCAAGTCGCTGCTGATGCTGCTGGTCGTACACGGCGACAAACGGTGTGAAAGCGTCATTGAGTCCATGGAGAACGAAGGGGAATCGTACGGCCTCAAAAGGGCCAAAAAAGAGGCACGCACCTGCATGCTGAAAGGGTAGCTTCCTATGAAGGTACCGACTGCATGGCAAGGTGGTGGATGTACGCGTTGAGGTTGTCGTCTAGCATCTGTGCAAAGTCCGCGTTAAAGAGCTCTTTCATCTTCTCTTTGTCTGTTGCGAGGTCTTGTGAAACCTGTGCCGCTTCAAAGGCGCTGTAACGCGCTGCCGCAT
>JBFEWT010000084.1:0-9891 GCA_041546225.1 Sulfurimonadaceae bacterium | reverse complement strand
GCGGAAAGTATCAGTGCCAAAGTGGCCAGGAACTACCCCGGCGGCGAGTTCAAGCTGCAGGACTCTCTGCTAAGCTTCAGGCTCCCAAGGAGCGAGACCGCGGATAATACGCTTGATGTGCCGGCAGAGCCGGAGAGCGCTGCCGCTGCAACAGAGGAGCTGCCAGCCGAAACGGCCGCTGAACCGGTGCCGCAGCTCCCTGCAGAGAACCAGCCGCTCGTGACGTTTGATTTCATAACGGACGACCAGCTTCTGGAACTGCAAAGCATGGCGAGCCGCCTGCAGTCTTCCATGCTCTATCTGAGCAATGCCGCGATGAGCGAAGAGGAAGTGCTGGAGATGGTGCATTATATACGGACCATTGGTGATATTCTCGGTGTCTATAATGAAGTGTGCCTCGTCGGTGATACCGTAGAGGCTCTTGCCGGTGCTATTGAAGAGAACGTAGTGATATTCCAGGAGCGTGCGGGCGAGTTTGTCGAACTCTTCAGTGCGTTTACCCGCGACCTGAACTTCTGGATCGACGCACTTTTCGTTTCCGGTGCACCGAGTCTTAACTTCCTTGACGATTCCATCGTCTCCAATGCGCATATGATCCAGGGGTTTTTGCTGCAAGAAGAGGCAGAAAACCAGGACCTTGATGATATCTTTGACTTTTAGGGAGGGTGCGGATGTTTGATGTCAAGGAGTTTAAGTCTTGTACAGAGGGTCTTTCTGTCCTATACGTAGAGGATAACGAAACCGTCCGGATGCAGACAATGATGCTTCTGGAGACACTCTTTAACGGCATCGATTGTGCCTATGACGGGCAAGAAGGCCTGGAAAAATACACTAACTATCATCAGGAAAACGGCTGTTATCATGACCTTGTCATTACCGATATCCGGATGCCGGTGATGAACGGTATCGATATGTCCCGTGAGATCTTCGCGCTCAATGAAGAGCAGAAGATCATTGTCATCTCTGCGTATAACGAAGTAGAGTATCTCTTTGAACTGATCAACCTCGGTGTGACCTACTTTCTCAGCAAGCCTATTGAGATCCATCAGTTTACGAAGACGCTTTACAGAACCTGTCAATCGATCCAGGAGCATAAGCTTGCGGTATCATCCAACCAGCAGATACGGCATCTTAACGAAGAGTTGACACACAATAATGCGCAGCTCAAAGAGGCGCTTGATATTGTAGATGAGAACATCATCTACTCCGAAACCGATCTTGGCGGAAAGATCACCGCCGCAAGCAGTGCTTTTTGCAAGATATCGGGCTACAGCAAAGAGGAGCTCATAGGCAAGTCGCATAACATCGTCCGTCATCCGGATATGCCGCAAGAGGTCTTTAAAGAGCTGTGGGAGACGATACGCAAACAGCAGGTATGGCAGGGAGAGGTCTTTAACCTGAGTAAAGATGGCAGTACATACTATGTATATGCCACTGTCAAACCGAAATTCGATGATAACGGGAAGATAGTGGGGTATATCTCCGTACGCCAGGACATTACACAGAAAAAAGAGAACGAACTTCAAAAAGAGCAGCTTGTCCACCAGTCGCGCCATGCGAGTATGGGGGAGATGATAAGCATAATCGCCCACCAGTGGAAACAGCCGCTTAACCACCTCTCGATGGAGCTCTACCATCTTCGAAAACAGCTGAAAAAAGAGAGTGTAGACACGGAGAAAGTCGAACGCCACTACCGTAACAGCGAGAATATCCTTGCCAACCTCTCCGACATCATCACCACATTCAAAAAGTTTTTCAAACCGGCCACCGCGATGGAAGAACTCTCACTGGGCAGTGTGATGAAAACATCGCTTATCCTGATACAGCCGGTCATCGATGAGTGCCATGTCACTATCAACGTCGAGAACAACGCGGCAGACGATACGGTTTTGGGGTATGAGAACGAGATCTCCCAGGCGTTTGTCAATATTTTGAAAAACTCTATCGATGAGCTCAACGCCGCCAAGATCGAAGCGCCGGCTGTTGGCATCCGTTTTGAAAATGTAAACTCGGATGTCGTCGTTACCATCTGCGACAATGGGCGCGGGGTCTCTGAAGGGAACATCCAGAAACTTTTTGACCCCTATTTCAGCACCAAAGGCGAAGAGGGGACCGGCATGGGCCTCTACATGGTCCGGGTGATCATCGAAGAGAAACTCAAGGGCGGAATCAAGGTCTATAATAACGAGCCGGGGCTCTGTACGCAGATAAGGCTTCCGGCCGTATCGAAGGGCTAGAAGAAAAAGTCGAGCTCTTCATCGTCTGATGCAGCGTCATCGAGGGACATGTTCCAGAGGTTGATGATGGTCTTGGTATCGCTGATAAGCGAATCATCAAAAAAGTTGACGTTGACATCTTTCTTCTCGCTCCACTCTTCCATCCATCGCTTCAGGGTAAATACAAAACTTTCCAGCATCAAAAAGATATTTTTCACCTGCTCCTCATCTTCGGGAAGCGGTACGGTGGCCATTGTCTGACCGAGGTCTTTGAAAGAGGAGCTGATGGTATAAAACGAGTAGTACCCCGAGAGTATACTGCCATATTTATCGATGAGCTGTGCCAGTTCTGAGACCTGCGAGTAGTTGCTTGAGAGCATCGCCTGCACCACGAGAGCATCCATCTCTTCATAGAGCTCTTCGAGTTCGGGCAGATCGTTCGAGACCATGACGCCCAGCTCTTTCTCTTCATCACTCGTTCTATGGGCCTCCTTGGGCTTTTCCGCTTTTTTCTTTGGTGCACATTTACCGATATTTCTCGCTTTTGTCTCAAAAACGCGCAGGGACTGGGCCAGCTTTTTATTTTTTTCATTCAGTGCATCTACGGTCTTAAGTAATTTGCCATTAAGTGTATCGATCTGTTCGTAATACTGCTCGACGATTTTTCGGTCGTTGATAGTCTGGGCGACCTTGAACAGCGTATTGGCAAAGAAGATAGGGTCTATCGGTTTGTTGATGAAGTAAGAGATACCGGTATTGATAAGTTCGTGCAGATGCTTGGCATCGTTATAGGCGGAGATGACGATGATCTTCTGGTCGGGATTGATCGTGAAGATCTCTTTAGACATAGTGATGCCGTCGCATTTGGGCATTTTGATATCGGTAATGACCAGGTCGTGGTAGCAGGCGTTCTTTTTCTCGAACTCCCGGTAGGATTTAAGCCCCTCATCACCGTCGAAGGCGACATCGACATGTGCAAAAAAGTCTTCCAAAAAGAGGCAGGTCTGCTCATTGACATCTACATCATCTTCTACATAGAGTACCTTGAGGTGACGCGTGGCATCGAGTATTGTTTTAGTATCTATCATAATGCTTGCCTTATTTGTTGGGTATATGCTCATCGGGTTGTGCAAAGTAGTATCCCTGAAACTCGTCTATACCCAGATCATAGAGGATAGTGAAGATCTCTTCGGAAGATACGAACTCGGCAATGACCTTGATATTCAGTTCTTTGGAGAAACTGATGATCGCCTTGACAAGGACCAGAAGCTCTCTGTTGGTAGCGATATCTTTGATAAGTGAACCGTCGATCTTGATGAAGTCCGGACGCAATTCAAAAATATGTGAAAAGTTCGAATAGCCGGAGCCGAAATCGTCGATCGCAATACGGACACCAAGGGACTGGAAATGTTTGATGAATGTTTTGACAATCTTGTAGTCGGGGATATGTTCGCTTTCGACGATCTCGAGGATCAGCCGTTTATGGACGCCGTAACGGTTAATGGCCTCTTCGAGATAGCGGGCGAAAGAGTGTTCTTGAATATCTTCAAATGAAAGGTTGATGGAAAAATCATAGGAGAGGTGCTGCATGGATTGAAAGCTTTTCTCGATGATGGTCTCGGTCATCTGCTTATAGTATTTTGTCTTTTTCGCGATATCGAGAAAGTGAAACGGCGAGACAAGCTGACGTTTTCCGTCTTTGATCTCGGTCATGCGCATCAGCACTTCGTATTTGGTCGTTTCGTGCTCACGGGTGACGATGGGTTGAAAAACAGGGACGATACCATCCTCAAGCGAAAGGGCCTGCTTGATCCTTTTGCGCCAGTGAATTTCATTTTCCAGCATTTCCGATGCATTGAACTCGTCTGAGTAGATCATGAAAGGTCTGTGGCTCTCTTTGGCATGCTTCATCGCCATTTCCGCTTTTTCAAGAAGATGGTCTTCATTGCATGCGATGCCGACGGTGGCATCGATATCGAGATCGTCTTCGATGATATCAAGGCGAACGGTGAACTGCGCCAGCTGTGCAAGCAGTTCATTGATCAGAGGCGTCCAGTCCTCCCCCGGAGGGCATGTCTGGTCATACAGGACAAAACCGTCGCCGTAAACACGGTAGAGCCTATAGTTCTTTTGCGCTGCAAACTCTTTCAGGCAGGCGGTAAAGGCGATGAGTATCTCATTGCCGCTGGTGATCCCGAAAAAATCGTTATAGCTCTGAAAAGCGTCTATATCTACAAGCATCAGCAGACCGCCGGGATTCTTTTTAAAGTCGATCAGCAGCGCTGTCTGGTTTTTCAGACCGGTGAGCTGGTCATGGTAGACCTGAGAAAGCAGCTGCATGGTACGCTCTTCGACTTTCTGCTCAAGAGAGTGTTTGTACGTCTCGTTCTCATGTTTGAGCCTGAGCGTGGTGATGACCTTTGTCAGGGTCTCCAGAAACTGGTTCAGGTCCAGCGGCTTGAGCAGGTAGCCGTCAATACCCAGTTTGATGGTCTCGAGCAGGTAACGGCTCTCATTATAGGCGGAAAGGACCAGAATAGGGGTGCTGCTGTCTGTCTCACGGATCTTCTTGATCATTTCAATACCATTTGTCTTTGGCATGTTGATATCGGTAATGACAAGGTCGTATTCGCCTGCGGTAAACTTCTCGTAGCCGTCGCTGCCGTCAACGGCTACGGTGATATGCGTGAAGAACTCTCTCAGCAGCAGCAGTGTCGCTTCGCGTGCTTCAATGTCATCTTCGACATAAAGGATGCTGATGTGCGTACTCGCATATTTGAAAATTTGCAACTGTTCTTTATTCATACTATTCCTTTCGGTAGCATAATGCTGAAGTCAACGTCATTGGCAACGTCCGGTGAACTCTTGCCACGGTTGTCCGCGGCAGTTTTAGAGCTGTCGAATAGACGCTTGCAGGAACTGTTGTCAATCATTGTGGTCTGCCTCCTCACTCTGCAAATCGGTAACGGTGTGCGGAAGAGTGATGATGAACGTGGCACCTTTGTCTGTATTGAGGAGGGTAAGTGTACCTGCACAATGCTCTTCGATGATGGTCTTTGACATATAAAGGCCAAGTCCTGTGCCGTTGAGTTCATCTTTGGTCGTAAAGTAGGGATCGAAAATTTTACCGAGCAGCTCATCCGGGACGCCGCCTGCATTATCGCCGACAGACATACAGATGTCTGTCCCGTCAAAGTAGGTCTTGACGCTGAGTACGGGCATCTCGATTTGGCGTTCTATAATGATATCTTCCGCATTCTTCAGGAGGTTCAAGATGACCTGCTTAAGCTCATTCTCGTAGCTTGTGATCGTGGTGTTCGCTTCAAACTGGCGTTCTACGGTTATGTTGTGTGACTGAAGTGATGACTCGATGATGCGTAAAGAGCTTGTGATGACCTCTTCGAGTGTGAACTCCGAAAGGCTTTTTTCGGCTTTGAAGAAATTACGGAAATCGTCTATGGTCTTTGAAAGGTGCTGTGAAAAATCCGATATTTTCTGCAACTGTTCCCCGAAGAAGGTCTGATCATACTTCTGAATAAGGATCTTCATCTGCAGTGTCGCTGCGGTAGCTGAGATGGAAGCAAGGGGTTGACGCCACTGGTGGGCGATCATGGCGATCATCTCTCCCATCATCGCCTGACGCGATTGGCGCAGCATCTGTGACTCTTTCTCTTTAAGGTTTGAGATGTCCAATATACTTGAAATCCATAACTTGCCCTCGGGAGTCGGCATACTATACCCCTTAAGCAGTGCCGGGAACGTATGAGCGTCTTGATGTTTTAGCCGTACCTCATGCATCGGAGTCGACTCGTCATCCAGAGAACAGAGTACCGAGTCAATAATCTCATCGGCGGTGAGCTCTTTCGGATCGGCCTTCAGAAGCTGCTCTTTGGTCTTGAAGCCGAAGATGGCTACAGCTTTCTCATTGGCATCGATAATTCTGTTTTCATCGGAGATGATGATCGCTTCAAGTGTATTGTCAAAAAGGTTTTTGAACTGTTCGAGTGCCGTGTGCAGTTGCGAAGTCTGCTCATACACCTTGAGCTCGAGCGTGTTGTTAAGCTGCTGCAGTTTCTGTTCAAGCTCTTTTTGTTCGGTGACATCAAAGATGGTACCGATCGATTTTGTGATTTCGCCCTGGGAGTCGTAGATATGACTGCAGCGTTCTTCGACATGACCGAGACTCCCGTCTTCGCGTATGATGCGGTGTGCTATGCGGTAGTCGCACTTCTGCTGTACAGAGTCGCTGTAGGCTTTGTTGACCGCTTCGCGGTCTTCGGGATGGACATAATGCATAAACGTCTCATAGCTGGCTGGTGTATCTGATCTGATACCGAAGATCTTGTAGGTGTTCTCTCCCCAGAAGAGCTCCTGTGTGGCAATATCCAGTGCCCATATGCCAAGTCCGGCGATCTCTTCGCCTTTTTTGAGGTAGATAAGGGAGTGCTTCAGTTTCGTATCGGTCGCTTCAAGGGAGTCGAGCAGGATATTGAAACTGCGAACGATGTTATTGAGTTCGGATGTTTCAGACGCTTTGAGCCTTCCGGGGTTTTCTGCACTCTGCGAGATATTCAGGATCTCCTGTGTCAGCTGGTTGATAGGTTTTATCAGGCTCTGACGCAAAAGAAAATAGGTGAGGCCGATGATGAGCGGAAAGAGTATCAGGCTCATGAGCAGTATACTGTAGAGAAGCTGCTCCGAAAGCTTGAAAACCTCGCGTTTATCGACTTCTGCGAGCAGTGCCCAGCGGATGTCCTCGCTGACATGCACCGGGGTATAGGCAGATAAGACTTCTTTCCCCCGGTAATCGATGATCTGTGCCGTGCCGCTCTTGCCGGCGAGTGCGGCATTGCTGGCAAGAGTATCGATGAGAGCATTGCCGGGAGAATGCAACGAGGCCATCAGGCTCCGGTGTTGTGTGTCCAGACGGGTGTCACTGCGCGGAAGTTTATCCGGACCTGTCAGATAGTACTCTTCAGTTGCCGTCGTAATAGGGGTGCTAATACCCATGATATTGCTGATGACCGAGTAATCCATCTGAAATACAAGCGTTGCGATCATCTGTGATGCATCATCATAGACAGGTGTGGCAATGAACATGACGGGCTTTTCGGTATGGGCGCTTAATGCCAGGTCGGCAAAGACTGTCCGTTTTTCCCTTATGCTTTTTTCCCAGATGTCGTACAGGCCGTTATTCCCCGTATGGGTCATGGAAAGATTGTGCCCGATAAGCGCCTTGTTGAAACTGAAAAGTACGTGCCCGTGATCGTGGTCGATGAGGTAGAGCTCGCTGTAGTGGTATTCATGGATGTAGCTGTAGAGGTGGTCTTCATATTTACGCGCCGCTTCTATGCTCGCATTGACGTCTATCGCACGGTGTGCTTCAGTGGCCTTGCCCAGTGTATCGACATGCAGTCTGTTTAACGTCACTGCCAGTTGTGTGATGTCATTGCTGCGTGCCATAATGGATATGTCGACGAAGACATCGTCAAAAAGCATCTCGAGCTCTTTTTTCTTCAGCTCGGCAATACTGGCAAGATGACGGAACGTACTTTGCATCAAGGTCTGCTGATTTGTGTAGAGGGTTATGCTTACTGATACGACTGTTGCGACTATCAGTGAGCTGAAGATGAGTAAGAAAAGCTTGGCATTCAGGCTGAGTTTTTTCAACGGACTCTCCACGTAGATTAAATTATTCTATCTCAAAGTGGATGAATATTGGCGCTTTGTAAAACAATAAGCTTAGTAAATTAAGTGTTTCTTAATGCGGACAGTGCGAAAGAGTGCTGTTTAGGCATGTTGCAACGTGGCTTGTACAATCAGTAAAGTAATATAGAAAAAGAGCGCAGCGATACTTTGAACGCGAAGCGGGATCGAGTCCGTATTGGAACAATAAACATATCAGTCTGAAAAAGTTGTATGGAATTTAAAAGTGAATGGCGCGGTGGACGATATCTCAGAAAAAGGTGCCGGTGGCACGTTTTTCTGAGTAAAGTGATATTAATTAAGAGCGCAGCGATACTTTGAACGCGAAGCGGGATCGAGTCCGTATTGGAACAATAAACATATCAGTCTGAAAAAGTTGTATGGAATTTAAAAGTGAATGGCGCGGTGGACGGGACTCGAACCCGCGACCCCCTGCGTGACAGGCAGGTATTCTAACCAACTGAACTACCACCGCATAGTTGTAGTTTAGAGGTGGTATTCTACTGTGTGAACTCTTCAGCCAAGATAAGTCGGGATAAAAAGAGGGTAAGAATTTTCATCATTTTGTAAACGCATATAATCTTGCTTGCGTTATAATTGTTTATAACAGAAAAAAAGGGGTCATCATGACACGCGAAGAATTTCTCGAAGAGAGTAAAAAACAGTTTGAATCATTCAAAGAGGAGATGGTGGAACTAAAAGCAAAGTCGATCCATCTGAGCGAAGAGGCAAAACGTGAGTTTGATACGCGTGCGAAAGAGCTGGAAGAGCTCTATCACGATTCGGCGATTAAATATGAAGATGTCAAAAACAAAACGGAGAGCCACTGGGCAGAAGTGCGCGACTTCGTCCTTCTGACCAACAAGGCGCTGAAACACTCGGTCAACTACTTCCTCTCACACTACAAGCAAAAAGGCAAATAGCCTTTTTGCTCTCTTTTAATATTCTAATTTTTTAGATTATCATGCCGTACAGGGTATGCTCCGTATAGAATGTATCTTTAAGACTTTATCGGCATGTGTGCTTATGCCCGACATTTTCTGCCGGGCATATTGCATCACTTGATCTCAACTGTTGTGGCGATACCAGTGGCGCCATTTACACCGTAAGATATCCCTCCGGCACCGGGGGCTCCAAAGGTAAAGTTGTTGTTTGACTGTACCATATTGCTTCCCCAATTGAGCAGGATGCCGATGGATGAGCCGCCCTGTCCGCCGCCGCCGTACCCGCCGCGTCCGCCGACACCACCGGAACCGCCGTCACCGCCGATGCCGATCTCGCTACCGTTGTTTACGGTTGCCCCGGAACCGCCGCTGCCACCTGGACCGCCTGTCTGGCCGTCACCGCCGTTACCGCCGTTACCGCCGTTGCCAGCCGTAATGGTGTTGTAGGTGATAAGGTTACTGCCGGTTAGGTCGTAGAGGTAGATGCCGATGGAGGATCCGCCGCCTTGGCCGCCATGACCACCGGCACCGCCGCAGCCGCCGCCGCCACCGCCTCCGCCTCCGTTGCCGGTACCGTCAGCCAGCCCCAGGAACGTTCCTGTCTGACCGCCGCCGGCGCCGCCGCCACCGCCGCCGCCGCCGGCTGTCCCGCTACCGCCATCACCGCCATAAAGCGGCGTCAGACCCGTAGCCGAAAGTGTGGCAAACGCATTGCCGCCTGCACCGTCTGTGCCGGCAGTTCCCACTCCACCGCTAGAGCCGTTGCCCCCTGGATTGCCATCATCGGGGTTGAAGACATCGTACACCCCTACCGAACCTCCGTATCCTCCCCAGCCAGACGGTCCGGTCCCGTCAGCACCACTCAACCCGCTCAGTGAGTACCGGCCGGAACCGCCCTTGCCTCCAGGATTACCGCAAGGGGAATAGCCACCATTGCCGCCAGTGGCTGATACATCACCATCCGGATCACCCCAGCCGCCGGTGTTGCCGCTATAGCCCCAAGAAGCAGAATTTAAGTAAGGGTT
>JBFEWT010000208.1:0-2186 GCA_041546225.1 Sulfurimonadaceae bacterium | reverse complement strand
CTTGCTCCTGTAGAACACCTGCTTGACGGTGTAGTCGTCGGGCCGGAACGACACCTCCGCCTGCCGCCACAGCGTGCTCTTCCCCGTGACCATGTCGTAGCGGTAGATGTATAAGATCTCGAAGATCAGCAGAATCGAATAGCTCATATAGATATAGCCGAATCCCGCCATCATCGAAGGCCCCACGTAGTTAGGCGAAAAGAGCATCCACAATGCACGCTCGGGGTGGCCCAGGTGGTTCAGCAGCGGCGCAGTGACAAAGAGCAGCCATGAAAGCGCAAAGATAAGCGCAAACTTTGAGATAGGCTGCAGAGACTTTACCCCGAAGACGTGGCTGAGCGCCGAGACGATGAACGCCCCCGCGACGACACCCGTGATGTAGGGGTAGATGACGATCATCAGCGTCCAGTGGGCGTGCTGATCGTTTGGAAAGACATAATTTAAGAGTTCCGCTTCCATCAGACTACCTCCTGTCCTATACCGAGATAGTAAAGACTCGGCTCATTACCCAGATCTTTCTTGAGCACCGTAAACAGTTTGTCGGAGTGGAACAGTCGTGCCACCTCGCTGCTCGGGTCATTCAGATCACCGAATTTTCGCGCTCCCGTCGGACAGGCGTTGACACAGGCGGGTAGCTTCCCTTTGCGTACGCGGTGATAACACCAGGTACACTTGTCCGCCGTTTTCGTCTCTTCATTAATGAAACGCACGCCGTAAGGGCACGCCTGCACACAGTAGCCGCAGGCAACGCAGTGACTCTTGTCCACCAGTACGAAGCCGTCGGGCGTGGTAAACGTCGCCGCGACCGGACAGACCTGGGTACAGGAGGGCTCGTCGCACATATTGCACAGTTTGGGTACAAAGAAGGCGCTTTTTACCGGCTCTTTGATATCCGTACGCGCTTGCGAGTAACCCGCTTCACCGCCCTCAGGCGAATCGACATAGACCGTGTTATAGATATCTATGACATAGCGCTCCACCCATGTCCGGTACTGCCCGATGGGCACGTTGTTCTCTTTGCGGTCGGCCACACAGCAGCTGCCGCACCCGATACACCCCGTCACATCGACGATGAACGCATAGTTCGCCTTCGTGTCCATCGGGTGAAGGTCGCTTTTTCCCTCTACTCCGACGACTTCGCCAAAGAGTGACGAGCTCATCGGTATCATCAGCAGCAGTGAACCGCCGACAGACCCTTTGACGACCTCTTCAATAAATCCGCGGCGGTCGCGGTCAATCAGGTTTTGATCTATCTTTTTCATTGCTGACCCTCCTCGCGACGTTTGCGCAATACTTCGATGTACTTCATACTTTCCAGCGGTGCATGCACCGTATGACAGCGGTTACACTCGTGGGTCGTCTTTACTTTCTGATCTTCAAGGTGTTTCGGGAATTGGATCATCGCAAATGTCTCAGGACGTCCCTGTGCACTCTGATGACAGGTAAGGCAGAGTTCACGCTGCGGTTCGCCCTTTTTAACAGGCATGTCAGCGAACTTCTTATCGTTTAACACATGCTCGCTCACCGGAGCATGACATATTTCACAGGAGAGCCGTTTATGTACACCGGCACGTTTCATGTCATAGACCTCTTCATGGCAGTTCCTGCACGAATCGTTCGTTCCGTACACCATTGCCCTCGAAGCCTCTTCGTCGACATAATCGCCGCGATAATAACCGTACTCACCCCAACTATCGGGAAGGATAATCATCCTTCCGATCACAACCAACGCGATGATCCCGGCAAAGACCAGAAGCAGTCGCTTTGTAAAATCAGTGGGAGAATCCATGCTAACTCCTCGTAATGGGCATCTCTGTTAACCCTGCCTCTTCAGACAGAGTTACAAGAGATGCCCGTCATACTTAAAATATTCTCATGTTTTAAATATAACAATACGAGCTTAGCAACTGGGAAATAGAAAAAATTTGACCTATGTCAATTTTTAATGATTTGGTTTACTTTTTATTAACTTTTGTTGTAAATGAGATAGATGAGTGATAGCTTTTTGAGATTATTTAATCTCATATTTTTGATAAGCCTGTTTAATATGAATCATTGAAAATAGCGTTTTGAGATAGTAGCGGGACCCAGCACTTCAAACCAGAGTGTGTTGTAGACAACCGCCATGGTTTTCGTAGAGCCTATAATCGTCAGAAGTTTTTTCATGGTCCGCCTTTGTGAGGCGT
>JBFEWT010000104.1:0-7750 GCA_041546225.1 Sulfurimonadaceae bacterium | reverse complement strand
GCAGAAACGACTAAACGGACAAGTAACATATATTTTCAGGAACAGGCCCATCTGCTGGCTAAAAGCGCTACCGAATTTGCACTTCTCAGTATTTCCGGCCATGACAGAAGCGGCGGTACCTGTGTACAGCAGATAACGTCACGCTTTCCCGATGATACAAACCCAATCTATACGGTTGACACGACAATACGCTACATCGGTCTGGACTGTACTCCCGGAGCGGGTGGAGCGGCTGACTTCATAGATACCATCACCACCCCCGAATCCAACGGAACGGCGCTCATCGATGTCTACGTAACGACGACAGCAGCGACCAACGGCTTGAGCGAACCCGTCCGTTTCCACCGCCGCACCTTGCAAAAGCCATAAACCGTTCAAATACTTTGAAGTTGCATCTCTTCGAAGTATTTGCTATGTTATAATCTTCTCATCTTACATACAAAGGTATCAACTATGAATATCTCACTTGTCGGACGCCACGTCGAACTGACTGACGCAATCAAAGACCATATGAACAGCTCCATCGAGGCACTCAACAAATTCAACCTCGACATCATCTCTGTCGCGGCCGTCGCTTCCATGCAGGAGCGTAAAGGCAAACGCGGTGTGACCATCGAGTTTACCATCAATCTTGCCGGTAAGAACACCGTTGTGATCAAACAGCGTGACGATGACCTCTATGCAGCGATAGATATCGCCGTAGAGCGTGCGCAAAAGGCTCTACGCCGCCTGCACGAGCGTATTAACGACCATGGCAATGAAAGTATCAACGAGGCCAAGAACGAAGCCGGGAACGGTATTGACCTCAGCCAGGCAGCAGAAGCACTTGAAGATGAGATCGTTCCGGTCGAGCTCGACCTTTACAAGCCGCGTGAAGTCGAAGATGTCCTTGAGAGCATCAAAGAGGGCAATAAACAGTTCGAGATCTTCCTCGACAACGATGGCAAGACCCGTGTGCTCTACAAACGCAATGACGGCCGTTTCGGCCTCTATTAATTCAATCGTTTTTTAACGGCAGAGACGATCTCTTCGTCCTCTGCCATATCTACCCACACAAACTTTTTCCCGCTCTGCATCTTTCCGCCCAGCAAATCACCGCTTTTACGAAACTTCAGATCGAGTGCAGCGATATCAAAACCGTTGTCGGTTTTGGTAAATGCCTCAAGACGCTCACTGCGTTTCTGATGGCTGAAGAGGCAGCAGTACCCTTTTAAGCCTGTCCTGCTGACCCTTCCGCGCAGCTGGTGCAGTGTCGAAAGCCCGAGCCTCTCGGCACCGACGATGACCACGGTACTCAAACGCGGCAAAGAGATGCCTACCTCTACGACAGTCGTAGCGAGCAGGATGCTCCCCTCCTCCCTGAAACGCATCAGCACAGCCTCTTTCTCTCTGTCTTTGCCGTGCGTCACGTATACGCCTTTGAAATTGCGTTCCCAGTATTGGCGCGCCTCCTCAATGCTCTGGTAGTTCAAAGCCTCGCTCTGCTCTACCAGCGGATAGACGATAAGCACCTGATGCTGCTGGGCGATCTCGGACTTGATATGTGCCAGCAATGCCGCAAAATCGGGCTTGCCTATGACTGTCGTAGTGATATCTTTTTTAAACGGCGTCTTCGTTATCAGGCTCACATCGATGTGACTCGAATCTATCATCGCCTGTGTACGCGGGATTGGCGTCGCAGAGAACTGCAGAAAATGAGGGTGTCTCTCCCCTTCGCTGATCATCTTCTCCAATTTATGGCGCTGTGCGGTCCCGAATCGGTGCTGTTCATCTACCATTACAACGCCTGCTTCGGGAAGTTCACGATGCAGCAGGGCATGGGTGCCGATAATGAAGTCAAAGCTGTCAAGCGGCACTTTTTTTGTCGTATTGGTCACCAGTACACTCTTCATATCCGGCAGGAACTTTTGCGCCTCTTCAAAGAGCTGGTTTGCCAAGATGGTCGTTGGCGCCATCAAGATCGCGCGCTGCGGCCGGGCTATCATTACAGCGGCAAGAATGACCATCGTCTTACCCGCCCCGACATCACCGACGATCATCCGTTTCGCGGCATGTTCTTTGGAAAGGTCGGATGCGATATCGATGATAGCACTGTACTGCTCATCGGTAAGCTGAAACGGCAGGCTGTCTACCCACGGCATCCAGGCACCGCCCAGTCTGTGCAACGCCGGGAAGAAGCGCCGTTTCGCCTGCAAAAGACGCATATAGTCATACAGCTCCGCAAACTTCAACGCGTTTAACGCATCAGGCGCATACCCTGCACTGCCAAGCGGTGAACACTCCTGGGGGAAATGGATACCATGGAGTGATTTGGCAATGTTTTCCGGCAAGCCTTCATCACACAAGTTGGCGACACTCACATACTTGGTGATGAGACGGCGCAGCACATCCGCACGCAGCAGTGTACGGTATTTCGGGACAAGCGCTCCGACCTCATGGACCCTTGTCGGCTGCAGCATCTGGCAGTGCCCGCCCTTGCACTCGATCTTTCCGTAGAAACAGTGGCGTTCTCCAATGACGAACTGCCGCAGCATATAAGGTTTCGGCCGAAAGACAACAGCATCAATTTTATGACCGAAGTTGTGTACAAAGAGGGTGATCTGGGCAGTTTTGGGCGTGCGGGTGATCCGCTCGATAGTCGCATCGATACTCTGTGCCTGCCCGTCAAGGAGGTGATGGTGAAGACGACGGTCTTCGTAAGCGACGGGAGCGACTGAGGCCAGGGCTGTAACGCTGCCGCACTGCAGACGTTTAAACTTCTCCTGATCCTCTTTATCGATCATGAAAGAGCTACTCCCTTACGATGGCGAAACTGAGTTCGGTGATCTCATCATGGGAGCTGATAAAGGCGTTAAGCTCATCCAGGCTCAAAGTACGGATCTTCTCGAGTTCAGCTTGGGAATGGCCAAGTTCAAGTCCGCGGTAATACTCCTGGAACGTTCGCGAGAGGCGCTGTGAAAGAGTCTCCACACGAAGCGGTTCTGAACCAAGCAGGAACTTTTTCGCCTGATCGAGTTCATCCTGCGTCACGCCCTCTTTCAAAAAGGTCGCTATCACTTCCTTTACCGTTGCCTGCGCCTCTTCGCGCGACTCCAGTTTTGTCTGCAGGTAGCCCATGAAATAGCTGTGCGAGAGTGAGACGTTGATACGGGCATACGCGGAGTAGGCAAGACCGCGTTTAACCCTTATCTCTTCCATCAGACGACTGCCGAATCCGCTCGATCCGAGGATGAACGTCGCGACGCGTGCTTTATAGTAGTCATCATTTCCGACGCGCATATGGTACGGTGATCCGAAGTAGAGGTACGCCTGTTCGGTCGTACGCTGAAGCTCTTGCGTCTTCGGCTTCTTTACCACCTCGTAATACTCCACCTCCGTAGGCTTCCCGATTTCCAGTACTTCCAGTGTCGCTGCGATCTCTTTTTTTATCGCTTCAAGATCCAGCTTTCCGCCTAAAACGACGATGGCACGTGAAAGTGTCAGATGCTCATCCAAATATTTTTCGACATCTTTAAGTGTCAGCGTCTTGAGACTCTCTACCGTACCCGCAGCCGGATACTGCAGCGGCGTGTTTTCAAAAAGGATCGCTTTGAGCTCATTGTTCGCGACATAATCGTAATCGTTCTCTTTACGCGAAAGTGCCCCGATGGAGACCGTCTGGACTTTTTTGAGCGTATCTTTGGTCAGGTTCGGTTCTTCAAGCAGTTCGCGCATCAATCCGAGACCTTCGGAGAAATGTTCTGAAAGCGAACCGATCTCAAAGACAAACGTCTCCCGTCCGACATTGGCACTCAGATGAATAGCCTTTGAGTCAAGCGCATTGGCAAAACCGTTGCTGCCGCGTCGCTTGCTTCCTTCGTTCATCATCTTTGCGCTGATGTTCGCGAGACCGTTATGTTCCCCGTCATTGATGGAACCGCCGTTGCGGAACACCAGTTGCATCGAAGCGATAGGCAAGCGTGTATCTGCTTCAAAAATCAGCGGGACCTTGACCCCTTTTACCTCTATAAAATCCATTGTTGTTGCCATTGCAATCTGCCCCAGTAAAAAAATTCCGAATAAATATCGCATTATCACGTCCTGTTCCCGCCGACTCAGGCGAACGTTTCGAGTGTCTCGTATGCCGTGTTGCGGATAGCCGGTATCTCGCCGATATCGCTTATCAGGCGGACCATCTCGTCTTTGGCCATTCTAAAGCCGGCTCCCGCGCTGCGCACGACGTTCTCTTCCATCATCGTCGAACCCAGATCGTTCGCACCGAACAGCAGTGCCATCTGGCCTATATACGGTCCCTGTGTCACCCATGAACTCTGAATGTTGGGAATGTTGTCCAGGTAAAGGCGTGCTACCGCCAATAAACGCAGGTAACGGTTTGACGACTGCTTCTGGATCTCGGGTATCTCCTCCATCAGCTTCGTATTCGCTCCCTGGAACGACCACATGATAAATGCCCTGAAACCGCCCGTCTCATCCTGAAGACGGCGTGCCATGTCAAGGTGCTCAATGATCTCCTCATCTGTCTCGACCGTCCCGTACATCATGGTCACTGTCGACTTAATGCCGAGTTTGTGCGCTTTGCGGTGAATATCGATCCAGACCTCCGAGTCGATCTTTTTAGGTGCGATGATGTCGCGCACGCGATCGCTGAGGATCTCAGCACCCGCACCCGGGATAGAGGCAAGCCCTTTGTTCTTGAGACGTTCCAGCACCTCTTCAACACTGATGCGCGACACCTTGGCGATATAGTCGATCTCTATCGCCGAGAAGCCGTGAATGGTAATCGTCGGGTATTTGGTGTGAATATGCTCTACGAGGTCTTCATACCACTCGATCTTCAGTTTCGGATGCACCCCGCCCTGAAAAAGAATCTGCGTGCCGCCGATCTCCAGCAGTTCGTCTATCTTCGCATCGATCTCCTCAAAACTGAGGACATAGGCATCTTCATCTTTGCCGTGACGGTAAAAAGCGCAGAACTTGCAGTCGACCCAGCAGACGTTGGTATAGTTGATGTTACGGTCCACGACAAAGGTCGTAATCCCTTTTGGATGCAGCTCTTTTTTACGGGCCGTGGCCATTTTTCCAAGCTCTTTAAGGTCAGCTTCGCGTATCAGGCGAAGCGCCTCTTCTTTACTCATGCGTGACAAAATTCATCCTCTCAAAACACCGCTTTGTCTTTCATTTCTGACGGTGATCTGGTTGTTTTTATCTTAATTATATGTATGGTAGCGAAAATCCGGTAACAGCCCTGTTTTTAGTACGTATGGACAGATAAGAAGAGTTAAGGTCTCCCCGCAAGGGAGTGTACACGAAGCTGCTACGCTTTATCTTTGGCGATAGCGTCAAGAACGCCGTTGATGAACTTCGGAGACTGTTCCGTACCGAAGGCTTTACAGATCTCGATCGCTTCATTGATGACAACCGCCGAATCGAGTTCGCCGAAAAGTATCTCGTAACCGCCAAGGCGCAGTGTCGCACGCTCGATGGAACCGAGACGGTCAAAGTCCCACTCTTTGAGGTGCTCTGAAATCGCCTTGTCAACCGCTTCGAGGTTGTCCATAACACCGCGGAAAAGCGTCATCGCAAACTCTTTTTGCTTGTTGCGGATCTTTTTATCTTCGAGTATTTCGTCCGTGTACTCTGCGATCGTCTGGTTTCCGAGGTCATAGGCATAAAGCAGACTGACGACCGCCATTCGGGCGTGGTGACGAGTCGCCATTACGCTTCGATCGCTTTGTAGAGCTGCATCATCTCAATAACGGTAACCATGGCTTCAAAGCCTTTGTTACCCGCCTTGGTACCTGCACGCTCGATAGCCTGCTCGATGGTATCTGTCGTCAACAGGCCGAATGCCACCGGCTTGGCTGCATTGAGTGCGACAGAGGCGATGCCTTTTGTCGCTTCGGCAGAGACATAATCAAAATGCGGTGTAGAGCCGCGGATGACGGCACCAAGACAGCATACACCGTCATATTTGCCCGTAGCCAACAGTCGCTCTAGCGCCATCGGCAGCTCAAATGCACCCGGTACAAGGACCAGGTCCAGATCTTCTTCATTACCGCCGTGGCGAAGGTAGGCATCTTTTGCCCCCTCGACCAGTCTGTCTGTAATAAGATGGTTAAAACGTGCCCCGATAATCGCGACGCGTTTGCCTGTTTCTACCTGGAGTTTTCCTTCGATGACTTGCATATTTATCCTTCGTTTATTTCTTGAATTTTCAGGAGTGTTTCACTCAAAGATTTTAGTTGCTCTAATTTTATCATATTCGGGCCGTCACTCAGTGCAGCCGAAGGGTCAAAATGGGTTTCGAAGAAGAAACCGTCGACACCGACGGCCGCTGCCGCCTTGGAAAGGTAAGGCACCATCGAACTGTCACCCGAAGTCTTGCCGCCGCCCGCACCCGGCATCTGCACCGAATGTGTCGCATCGAATATGACCGGTGCGAACTCGCGCATGATCGCCAGAGAACGCATATCGACGACAAGGTTGCCATAGCCGAAACTTGAACCGCGTTCCGTCAGCAGAACACCGTGCTTTTTCGCGTTCTCATAACTGATCTCGTCGCAGCCGCGGGTCTTTAGGACTTTGAGAACCGAATACTGCATATCCGCAGGGTTCATGAACTGCCCTTTTTTAATGTTGACGATCCTGTCCGTCTTTGCGGCAGCGACGAGCAGGTCTGTCTGACGGCACAGGAATGCGGGGATCTGCAAGATATCGACTACCTCTGCCGCCGCACTCACCTGGCTGCTCTCATGGATATCCGTAACAAGCTGGTAGCCAAAATCATCTTTGACCTTCTGCAGCAATGCAAGCCCCTTTTCAAGGCCCGGACCGCGGTAGCTCTCCAGCGACGTCCTGTTCGCTTTGTCAAAGCTCGCTTTGAAATAAAAATCGAATCGGGCATCGTCACGGTAGTTCTCAAGTGAGGATGCGATCTTGAAGAGGCTCTCTTCGCTCTCGATGACGCAGGGGCCGGCCATTAAAATCATGCAGTTTCCTTCTGGCTATTTTGAAACTGCATTATACCCTGTTAAGCTGTGACTACTTTTTATAGTCTATTTCCTTGTCCGTCTTAAAAGCTTCGGATTCAAACTTGCGCTCATACGCTTTTGCCGGGTTGTCAATAGTATCATGAATCCCTTTCTTAAAGTCCTGAGCACCTTTTCCCGTCTCATGCGAATAGACGATCAGGCCTCCGATGATAAGAGCCAGTACCGCCATACGCATGTTGTTGTTTTGAAAAAAATAGAATGCCATAATCCCCATCGCGGCCAATGCGCCCCAATATGCCATGCCTGTCATTCGTAAACTCCTTAATTTCTATCAAAAAATTATCTTTAGTATTATACCTTATCCTTATGCCGTGCCACCATAAGCCCCGCCGCGACAATCAGCCCTATACCTAACAGCATTCCTAAATCCGGGAACGCATCGCCCAAGAGCACGCCTATTAAAATAGCAAATACGATATTCGTATAACTCACCGCACCCACAATTCCCGCTTTGGATTCGCCGTACGCTTTCGTCATATAGATCTGTGCCAGTGTCGCGAACACGCCCATGGCAACAATATAGGCCCACAGTATCCCCGTAGGCATCACAAATTCGGCGAACATAAAATCAAAAGCAGGCGGCGCATCAATATAAGGTGTAAGCAGCAATAAAAAGAGCGGTCCGAGAGTACCCGTAAGCATGAACGACAATACAATAGCACGAGTGTCGTAATATTTCTTGAGTTCACGCACCGACG
>JBFEWT010000089.1:0-9267 GCA_041546225.1 Sulfurimonadaceae bacterium | reverse complement strand
TATTGATATCATTAACTTTGAAGAAGATCCTGAGAACAGAGAACTCCTTAATGAACTTTTCAGAGGTGTACATACACTGAAAGGAAGTGCCAACTCATTCGGCTTTTCCAATTTAGGTGAATTTGTACACCACTTTGAAGACGTACTTGACTATTATCGCAGCAGTGATGAAGCGGTGACTTCAAAGAGCATTGACCTTTTTCTAGAAGCGGTAGACATCATCAAGGATGTCATGTGGAAAGAAGTGGACGGCATTGATGAAAAGCCAAAAAACTACGACACCTGTCTCAGTGCGATCAAAGCGATACTGGCGCATCAAAACGGGAACAGCCCCGCCGACGAACCTGCTGATATACCGATGCAGGACCTCGCGAGCGAGTTTGGCGAGTTCACGCTGGATGAAGAGGCAGGCGAGAGCATGCAGGCACTTTTCGGGCTTTTACAAGAGCACGAAGCACTGTTCGAGATCACGTTGACACTCGATGAGGATATCTACTTCAGAGGTTTCGACCATGCCAAACTCATGAAACTGCTAGCACATGAGGGGCGCATACTCGAATCATCATGGGATATGACCGCCATCCCGCGCCTGGAAGAACTTGACTGCGAACGATCATATTTTAAAGAGGTGAAGATCTTTTTAGCGAGTTCTCACACCTACCCCGAGATAGAAGAGACATTTGAATACCTTGAGGATGGCGAGTTCGCCATTAGAAAACTCTCTTGCGAACCGGCGCCGCAAGAGCCTTTGCCGATCGAAGAGGTCGAGATCAAATACGGAAACCGTGCCGGCGATGATGTCCCGGGCCAGGAAAGTGAGGTTGAAAAACGTCCTCAACGGCGAAAAAAAGATGGGCATTCGTTCGTTAAGGTCGATACGCATAAACTCGATGAACTGTTTGACTCTGTCGGAGAACTCGTTATTGCTCAGAATTTTCTGGTCGAGAATGAAGACATCAAACATATCAAAAGCGAGCATGTCACAAAGACGATGGGCATTCTTACCAAGATCACGCGTCTTATCCAGAACCGTGTCATGTCACTTCGCATGGTACCTATCCACGATACGTTCGAAAAGATGAAACGTGTGGCGCGCGATGCTTCTAAAAAAGTCGACAAAGCGATCAGTCTGGAGATAGAGGGTGCGGAGACGGAGATCGATAAACTGATGGTCGATGCGCTGTCCGACCCGCTCATCCATATCATACGCAATGCGATCGACCACGGTATCGAGGACAGTGAGGAAGAACGCGTCAACCAGGGGAAAACCGCAATAGGCCAAGTGACGCTGAGCGCCTACCATAAAGGCGGCAATATTGCCATTGAAGTAAAAGATGACGGACGCGGCATCAACCGTGAAAAAATTTTTGAGAAAGCTATCAATCAGGGATTGATTAAGAGTACCGATGAACTGACCGATACACAGGTATTCGGGCTTATCATGCAAGCGGGTTTCTCCACAGCAGAGGTCATCAGCGATATTTCCGGCCGCGGCGTAGGCTTGGATGTCGTGCGCAGTTCAATAGAGAAACTTCAAGGCAAAATTGAGATCAACTCCACATTGGGTGAGGGTTCGACATTTACGATATTGCTACCGTTGACACTTGCCATCATCGACGGAATGATCGTCGAAAGCGCCAACGACACCTTCATCATCCCGACTTTGACCGTCATAGAGTCCTTTAAGCCAGCCAGAGAGATCGTCCACACCTATAGCCATAAAGGAGAGTTTGTTGACCTTAGAGGTGAGATGATACCTATTGTCCGACTCAACCATATACTGGAACTTAATGATGAAAAGCCTGAGCCATGGGACGCGACACTGATGTGTATTGAGAGCGAAAAAGGAAAATATGCCCTTCTGGTCGATGACCTTATCGGGCGCCAGCAGGTCGTTATTAAAACCCTTGGGCCGGCACTCTCGAAAATACCTGAGCTTTCCGGCAGTGCCATCATGGGAACGGGAGATATCGCACTCATTCTGAACATGGATGAGCTCTTCTCCCGTGGAAGCGAGAAAAGTTGAGTGAAGAAATTGTATTAAGCGAAGCGGAGTTTGAACGCTTTCGCGCATTGATCTATAAAGAGTTCGGTATCTCACTTAGCGATAAAAAACGCACTCTCGTACAGTCACGGCTGCGAAAATGGCTATATGAGTTTAATCTTGATAGCTACGGTGCCCTCTATGACCGCCTTACGCACAGGGATAACAGTGAAGAGCTCATACTCCTGGCCAATGCCATAACCACCAATGTCACCTCCTTCTTTCGAGAAGAGGGACAGTGGATCTACCTTAAAGAGCATATGTCCTCATTTCTTGATGCAAAAAGCAAAAAAATACGCATCTGGTCTGCCGGTTGTTCCAGTGGACAGGAACCCTACACCATCATCATATTTCTTATGGAACACCTGCAGAACTTTGCATCATGGGATATAAAAATCCTAGCGACCGACCTTTCCGAAGAGATATTGCTAAAAGCGATGGCCGGAGTCTATAGTGCCAAAGAGCTCGAGAACATGCCTAAACAGCTTCTGCTCAAATATTTTGACGAGGTCATGCATGAAGGTGTGAAGATGTATCACGTTAAAGATGCGTTGAAGCGCTATATCCTGTTTCGCTCATTCAATCTGGTAACGGGTAGATACAGCATGTTTCACAACAAGTTCGACATGATATTTTGCAGGAATGTCATGATCTATTTCAATCGTGAAACACAGAACACCCTTACAAGCAATTTTTTCAACCTGCTGCGCGACAGAGGTCTGCTTCTCATCGGGCACTCCGAATCTATTCAGGAAGCACAGAAGCTTAACAAGGTCAAACTTGTAGCTTCTTCTATCTATCAAATAAAGGCAAAATAATGGATGTTAATAATGTCAGTGACAAAGAGCTTTTAAAAGAGATCGGCCGACGCTTTGAAGAGAAAGCTTCTTCGATCAGTGAAATGGAATTTATGACTAAGAAACTGCTCGATATGAATGAGCAGAGCAAAAAGGCTCAGGAAGTAAAAAGCCGCTTTATCTCTTTGATTAAGAACGAGTTCAACAACCCCCTCTCTTCCCTGCTGAACTTTTCACACCGACTGCTTAACACTGATGATATCGCAAAAGTGCATACCATTGCCAATATGATGCAGATGGACCTGATCAAGCTCGATTTCAGTCTGAAAAACATATTTGCCGCCTCCGAGATTGAAGCCGGGGAGATCGCCAATGATTACACGGTTGTAGACATGCAAGGAGTGTTTGACGAAATCACAGAGTACCTGTCGTATCTTATTGAAGAGAAATCACTCACCATCGAGTTTCAAAACAATTGCGATATCGACTTTATCAGTGACAGCCAGAAGATACACCTCATCCTGCTCAACCTCATCTCCAATGCATGCGAATACTCCTATCCGCATGCTCCCGTCACCGTCACACTCAACTGTGACAGCGATGCACTGCACATAGAGGTTGAAGACCTTGGTGAAGGTATAGAGCATGAACATACCAAAGATATCTACAACCGCTTCGTCTTTTTTAATACAGGCAAGACCCGTGCCACTACTGGCTTAGGACTTGGTTTGAGCGTAGCACTTGGTATGGCTGAGGCGCTGAACGGCTCCATAGACAATATCAATAGGGAAGATAAAACGGTATTTACTGTAACGATCCCGTTTGTCGAAGAAGCCGAGCTCTCCCTCTCGCAAAGCATAGGCTCAAATGAGTTTATGTTTGACGACAACGACGCTAACGGAATGGTCGAGTTCTAATGTATGAGCAGAAATTCATCCATGTCGGCGAGATCTACGTGGGTGTTAAACCGACAGAGATCAGCACCATACTGGGTTCATGCGTCGCAGTCTGCCTCTATGACAAGGTCGAGCAGATCGGCGGTATGAACCACTACCTGGTCCCATTGTGGAATGAGAACGGTCTGCAGAGTCCGAAATACGGCAACATCTCCATCCCAAAACTGATAGAGAACATGCTCAATATCGGCTGCAGGATCAACAACATCGAGGCCAAGGTCTTTGGCGGCGGCAATGTCATTGAAGTGAAACAAGAAGAGATGATGATCGGACGAAAAAACATCATTATCGCCAAAGAGATTCTGCAAGAGTACAAGATCCCTATTACTGCACACGATACAGGCGGTACACGCGGACGCCGTATCCTGCTGCGCAGTGACACCGGCAAGGTCTTCTTGAAATATACCAAAGGGGGAGCGTGATGGGGCTCTACGTACTTGTCGTAGACGACAGTGCTACAGCACGTTCCATACTGAGTTCGATCCTGGAATCGGATCCCGAGATAGAGAGAGTCGAAACTGCCCCTGACGCCTATGCGGCAAGAGACAAGATGGTAGCCAGACGCCCCGATGTCGTCTGTCTGGATGTAGAGATGCCGCGTATGGACGGGATAACGTTTTTACGCAAACTGATGCAGTACATGCCCACGCCGGTCGTGATGGTCTCCTCCTTGACGCACAAAGGAGCACAGACAACCCTCGATGCACTTGACGCGGGAGCAGTCGATTTTGTCGGAAAGCCACACACCAACATCTATGACGGCAGCAGCGAACTTGAAACGGAACTCCTGGCCAAGGTCAAAGCCGCATCCAAGGCCCATGTCAAAGCCTACAAAGCACCGGTTATCTCTAAACCGCTGGAGTATCACTCTGCCCTTTCCGAAACGACCCAGAAAGTGATCGCCATCGGAGCTTCCACCGGTGGTACAGTCGCCTTAAGAGAGCTGTTGGCACACTTTCCGGCCAATGCACCGGGCATGATCATCGTACAGCATATGCCTGAAAACTTTACAGGCCAGTTCGCACAACACCTCAACGACGTATGCCAAATCGAAGTAAAAGAGGCCAAACACGGTGACAGGGTCGGTATCGGACAGGCGCTAATAGCACCGGGCAATGTCCATATGGTACTGCGGCGTTCAGGAGCCAGGTACTATGTAGAACTCGGCTCCGGAGAGAAGGTGTCGGGGCACAGGCCTTCGGTGGACGTCATGTTTAATTCCGTAGCAAAATGTGCCGGTGCCAATGCCTTGGGTATCCTTCTTACAGGTATGGGATCTGACGGGGCAAAAGGGCTCAAAAACATGTCAAATGCCAAGGCGAAGACCATTGCGCAAGATGAGAAGAGCTGTGTTGTTTTCGGTATGCCTAAAGTCGCTATCAAACTCGGAGCGGTGGATTATGTCGAACCGCTGGACAGGATCGCCCAGAAGACACTGCAACTGCTTGAGAGCATGGGCGCTTCATGAAGAATATCCTGATCGTTGATGACAGCAAGTTTATCCTTGCCTATGTAGAGGATGTCTTAAAGCACCAGCAAGACGTTACGATCACCAAGTCACGTTCGTATCAAGAGACAAAGACCCTGCTTGAAAATGCAAAGTACCACGTCGCCGTATTGGATCTCAATCTTCCTGATGCCCAAAACGGCGAGATCGTCGATCTGGTACAGGAGTATAACATTCCCATCGTCGTGCTTACGGCGAGCATGAATGATAGAGTACGCAAGATCATTCTGGAAAAAAACATCTTAGAGTATGTCCCTAAACAAAACCCCAAGAACATTGCCTATGTTGCCTCTATCGTCAAAAGAGCACTCTCAAACTACACCACGAATGTGCTCATCGTTGATGACTCGCGTTCGACACGCCTACTGCTTAGGATGGAACTTGAAGAGATGCATCTTAATGTCATAGAAGCGACATCGGCAAAAGAAGCTATTGCATTCATGAAGAGCACGTCACTGCCTATCTCCATGGTTATCACCGATTTTGAACTTACCGGGATGAACGGTATGGAGCTTACGATGGAGCTACGTGAGAAATATAGTAAGAGCCACCTCAGTATTATCGCCGTAAGCGGTTCCGAAGATGAAGAGGTCGCTACCGATTTTTTAAAACACGGTGCCAACGACTTCATAAAAAAACCCTTTAGTGCCAAAGAGCTGGCGACCAGGATCAATATAAACCTGGATATCATCGATCTCTTTCATGAGCTTGAGCAGTACAAAAAGTAAGCCACGTCAATAGCTACGCTGCAATGCTCTTTCGCACTCACTATACATGAGACTGCCATGAGTACAGCATGCGGGCTACAGTATAAATGCCAGTGCAATAGAGATATGGCCGTCTGTCGCTACAGATAAATTTAATATGCAGGGCAGAAGCTTTCAAAAGCGGAGAAATGAATTTTATCATATGGCGTGATGAGATTGTGCAGTGAGAGAGTCCGAAAGCGCCCTATAAGGCGCGCTGATTATAGCGCCAGAAGATAGGCATACTGTTCCGGGCTTAAAAGAGCGCGCGTCTGATAGATACATTCGAGATGGATCATGGTAGCCTCTGCTTTAAGACGCGCTATTGCGTCTACGCCACTGGCCTGCTCCTTCGGCAGTGTGCCGGCAAGGGCATGCTCAGCCACAGCGCTCTCAAGCGGTTTGAGTTGCCTGGCGACACGCTGCACGGCACCGACGGTCTTCTTTCGTAACTGCATAAGTGCTTTTTTCTGTGTTTCATCAAGTGCGAGCTTCGGGTCGTCCCAGTGCTGTTTAAGAGTTTTGGTGAAATGCGGCATCTTTCCCGTTACGAGGAAAGGGGGACTCTTTTTCAATGCATTCGTGTTTTCCGTTACCTGTGCGGCGACCAGAGGCAGCAATGCCAATAGTGCAACCAATGTAAGATGCTTTAACATATAGACTCCTTTTGATTAGCGCTATAGTACTGTGAATCGGGGACGCAGGCATTGATGAGTGTCAAGAAAAGTACTGCACAATCAAAAGAGTCGGGCTGAGAGTCTGTTCAGATAAGTCCAAACAGCGTAACGCTGTCTGGGAATAAAAAAGAGGAGAAGTATGTTGCAGCGTTTAGAGGGTAAACGTGTTCTGCATACTGTTTCTTAAAACAGCAAGAGGCGGATTAACCGCAAGCCGGGACATTGCCCGAGTCGGAACCATACTCGTAAAGGAAATCTTTGAGGTGCGGTGCACGTTTTTTGAACTTGTCGCCGTTAAAGAAAGGTTCCGCTTTTGAACCTTTATGCGCCTCGATAATCATCTCGTTATCGTAATCGAACATCTCTTCCCATTCGTCCTGTGTCTTCATCGCGGCACCCTTGGTACCGTTACCGTGACACTTCTTACACATCTTCAGATAATATTTTTGCCCCTTCTGCACATCGGCCATCGCATTGCCCGCCATAACCGAAAGAAGCAGCGTTGATGCAGCTGTCAATTTAAGTAGATTCATATTGTAGTCCTTTCATTTATACACGGCGCAGTGTAACATTTTTATCAACATATGTGTACATAATAAACAACTATTACGTAAATTTAAAACATATTTAATGTAAAAAATATACACATAATGTGTATGCATGACAAGCTGATCAGTATCTTTATTTCATACGTACAAAATCGTACGCCCGGATCAAGCAGTTAAACTCTGTGAAGCGATAGGGTATAATCTTGTAATAGTTTGCAGAAGGATCAACGTGGCACTGTTAGATAATGAAAAGGCGATTCTGCCGCTCAGCAGCATCGCCGAGCTGCTTTCGGCGAAGCAAAGAACGCTGAAGATGTATGAAGACAAGGGGCTGTTTCCGAAAAATGACCAACAGGAGAAAAAGCTCTACTCCATCAACGATGTCAAGATCATCGCCTTTGTACACTACCTTGCCAGTGTAAAGAAGATCAACGCCAACGGCATCCGCTATATTCTGGATATACTGGATAACAATATGGACGAGAAGAACCGGACCGAATTCCTCGATCTCATCGAGGGGAAACTGGAGTCTATTTCAGGCTCGGACATCAAGGATGTTGAAAGCATCTGACCATCCTCGCTCCCCCGCCTTATGAAAGACGCATCCTGTAATCCTCATAGCCGAACTCACGAACGACCTTTAACTCGCCCTCTTTCGTCCAGATGGCCAGTGAGGGTAGCTTGATGCCGTTGAAGGTGGTGTTCTTGACGAAGGTGTAGTGTATCTGGTCCTCGAAGATCACCTTGTCGCCCACCTGCAGCGGCGCATCGAAAGAGTAGTCCCCCATGATATCCCCGGCAAGGCAGGTATTGCCGCCGAAGCGGTAGGTGTGCGCCTTCTCTCCCGCTTCACCAGCCCCGCGTACCTCTGCGCGGTAAGGCATCGCCAGCGTATCGGGCATATGCGCCTCCGCGGAGGTGTCGAGAATGGCAAGCTCCATCCCGTTGTGCATGATATCAAGTACGGAAGCGACCAGCGGCCCCGTCTGCCATCCTACAGCCTCTCCGGGCTCCAGATAGACCTCAACATCGTTATGACGCTCTTTAAACGCCCTGATGACCTCGATAAGGCGTTCCACATCATAGTCTTCGCGGGTGATGTGGTGGCCTCCGCCGAAGTTGATGTACTTCATCCCGCCGATGACGTCGCCGAACTTCGCTTCAAACGCTTCAAGCACCCCCTCCAGCGCATCGACGTTCTGCTCGCAGAGCGCATGGAAGTTCAGGCCGTCGAGCTCACCGACCAGAGTATCATCAAAGTTCGCCTTGGTCGTACCCAGACGGCTGTAGAGACCGCATGGGTTGTAGAGGTCCACGGGCGAAGAGGAGTACTCGGGATTGACGCGCATGGAGACGGAGATATCCGGGTTTATCGCTTTGACGCGCGCATTAAAGCGCTTCATCTGCGAGGGGGAGTTGAATACGATATGGTCGCTGATACGTGCGATCTCGTCGATATCCTCCTCTTTGAACGCCGGCGAATAGGTGTGTACTTCGCCGCCGAACTTCTCATGCGCCAGTTTCGCTTCATGCAGTCCGCTTGCCGTACACCCCTGAAGGTACTGCTTTACCAGCGGGAAGGTCGACCACATCGCAAAGCCTTTAAGCGCAAGGATCACCTTGGCACCGGACTCATTTTGAACGTGAGCAAGCAGTTTGAGGTTGTTCTCCAGCAGCTGCTCTTCGCAGATATAGACGGGTGTAGTGATAGCGGTCGTTTTCAGGTAGGTGTCTAGTGTCATAGGGCCTCTTTCAAAGCAGATAAGAAAGTGTGCCGACGCCTTGCGTCGGCGAAGATTACAGGTCGTGCAGTTTGCGGGTCTCGTCAGGGTTCATCTCCATGACGTGCCACGGCAGACCGTCCGTGTTGAGCGCGTCCATGAACGGATCGGGATCGAGCTGTTCCATATTGAAGACGCCCTCGCCTTTCCAGATGCCCTTGAGTATCAGCTTCGCGCCGATCATCGCGGGAACGCCCGTCGTATAGGAGAC
>JBFEWT010000129.1:0-5619 GCA_041546225.1 Sulfurimonadaceae bacterium | reverse complement strand
GGAGTTCGTGCAGCGGACGCAGGAAGCTGAAGTACTCGACGTCCTCGGTGATGTAGTCGCGGACAAAGGCGCGGAAATGGTTCTCGAAATGGAGGGATTTGGAGTACTGGTGGTTGACGATCATGCCGTTGTGCTCTACATTGCCTTCGTTGGCGCTGGACTCGTTGGAGAGCGCGATATAGCGCTGGCGGCTCATCATCGCCGTAAGAAGCGAGGTGAAAGCGACGATGGAGGAGAAGGGGATATGCCCGTTCAGGTAGCCCTTTGCATTGTACTCCATGATCTTGGCATCGAGACGGCGGGTCAGGCGGTAGCCGGTGTCGCTGCTTTTGTCCATAAGGTCACAGGTGGCGACAATGGGGTTGATGGCGAAAAGCGTACGTTTGGCGTTTGAGTCGCCAAGCAGATGGTAGCTGACGATGGAGTCTTTTCCGCCGCCGATGGGGACCATGACCGAGTAGCTGGTTTCGATGCTCTGCTTGGGGTAGGTCGTCTCATTCGTGTACTCAAAGGAAAAGAGCTCCTCTTTGGAGACGAATATGGAGTTTTGAAAGAAGAACTCGCCCAGTCCGTTATAGAAGAGCTCTTTGAACCACGCTTCCTGCGCTGCGTCAAGGCGGCCGGTGTGCAGAACGATCTTTTTAGGGCAGGCGATCTTGTAGTAGTTGATCACTTCGGCCATACCGAGGTAGAAAACGGCACTGTCGTATATGCCGGCGTCAAAGCCCGTTTGATCGCTTAAGGGGAGCGTGATCGTATGGGTAAACGTATCGCTTTCGTCACTGCACTCAAGGCGGTAGCGGTACGTCAGCGTTGTGAAACATTCGGCATGATCAACCGTAAAACTGTCATAGTGGAACACGTAATCGCGTGCACGCAGGGAGTCAAAGGAGAGCGTTTTCAATCTGTCAGGTACCCTTACAAGTTTTTTGCAATATATTGGGTGTAATTATACTCAAAATAGATTAAAGCTCGCGCGCTGGGAGTGCAGGGCTCTTCTCAGGGCTCATAGCGGCGGAATGAGGCGCTTCTGGCCCACGCTTTTCCCCGGTAGTCCGTCGTCAATCTCGTACCGGTATTGACCCACATCTCTGTACGGTTAAACATGAAATCCGGCTGGTAGTCGCTCATAAGCGAGGCGAGGGGATAGATTTTGTTCTTGATCTTTGTAGTCGCTTCGAGCAGGTAGGTCTTCTCCCCTTCAAAAAGGATGACCCAGGCGTGGCCGCCGCCTTTGTAGGTCCCGAGCGCGACACGTGCGTCATATCCCATCGATATCAGCCAGTCCGCCAGAAGCAGGGCATGGTCTTCGCAGTCGCCGCGCATCTGCATGTAAGCCTGCCGTGACGTCAGCCAGATATCGTAGAACCCGGGGAAATGCTTGTCGTCGAGCTGGTAGCGCAGCCGCAGGGCAATTGCGCGCAGGGGTTCCCATTTGTTCTCTATTGGGTAGGGTGCGTAGCCGATGAGATAGCCATTGGCAAAATAGGGGTTTCGCTCCTGGTCGTAGGCGATGAGCGTATAAGGCTGCTCATCTGAACCGATGGTGACGGCATGCATCCCCGCGTTCTTATAGTTTTCACGCAGGTATTGCGGCGGCATGGGTACATTTTTCAAAACTGTGCCGTTGGGCTGGTACAAGGTGATGCTTCCTTCATACGGAGCACCTTCCGTGTGCGGCCTCGCAGGTGTCTGTGCAGCTGGTTCCGGCATATCTTCGATGAGATAGACGATGAAAGAGATGCCGATAAACATGCTGACGTAGCCCAGCAGTTTAAGCAGAAAAACCAGCAGTTTCCTGAACAGTTCCCTAACCATCAGCCAATGGACGAACCGACGATAATAGCGATGAAAAGCAAAAAGGAGGAGGCGAAAATAGCCGCGGCTATATTGCCCTTTTTGATCTCGTGTTCGAGTTCGATGACTTTAAGCATCCTGCTGTCGATGTATTTCAGTGCTATGACCGAGATGATGAGCACAAAGATCGTATAGACAAGATTGATGGAGAGGTTGATCATGGTGGAAAGAAGAAATTCGCTGTCAGGCATAGGGTTCCTCACACGTGTTGGAGTCAAACCATTATAAGACAGCTTGCATTAAATTTATATGGAAGGGAGAAATAGTGCCCGGGCACTGAAATTGCACAGTGACATAAAAATGGAACACGAACGGAGATCACCCTACAATGGAATCACTGGTAAACGGAGGTACGTATGCTGCAACGCACTAAAAGAAGTGACGCCCTTACCGCGTCAAATGTCTCGCATCAGGCGCGAAAGCTGGCAAAACTGACTTCGGAGATCTTCCTCTACGGTGCCCGGCGGGTCTATCTGCTCGATACCTATACCCTTGAGGGCAGGGAGATCGCAATGGTGTCGGGCATAGACGATGAACGGATATATGAAGTCGAATACGATGCACTGAGCGCGTTGCAGCGCTAGCTCAATGCAGTGAAATGCTCTTTGGATGCATTATCTCAAACATGCCCGGTGAAGTTAGTTCATAAATGCAAAGACTTTGTAATACGATTCGTGTAGAATGCCGCCAACTAATATGACAGCAAGGAATACAGATGAAAAAAGGTATGTTATTTACGATGTTGACGGGAGCACTGCTTCTTCTGAGCGGATGCGGCGATAAAGAGCCGGTAAATACAGAGGTCGTAGAGATCAGCAGCGGCAGTGTGGCGACGGCTGTCACTGTCGGCGAGACGATGGCGCCTTTGACGTTGAACGATCAGTTCGAGGCCAGCAAAACGATTACGGAAGCACATAAGAAAGTGATCTTCGTCTTCTCAAAAGATATGGGTTCGCTTGTCCATGATTACCTTGAGACACAGCCAGATGACTACCTGAGCAGCCGCAGTATGGAAGTGGTGGCAGATATCAGTCGTATGCCGTCGCTCATTACGGAATATGTCGCGATGCCGGGCTTTAAAGAGTACAACTATTCAATGATGCTCATTTTTGACGAAGCGGTTGCCGCGCCGTACAAGAACGAGAAGGAAAAAGAGAAGGTGATGATCGTATCGCTGGAGAACCTTACGGTGACGGGCGTGAAGTTCGTCGCTACGCCGGCTGACCTTAAAGCGGCTATCGACTAAACGCTTCTTTCGTGGCAGGAGATTCTTCTGCCATGCGTAACCCCCAAAGCTCTTACACACTCCTTATCGCTTACAGCTGACTGTGTTGACTGAAAAACGCTTTTCTTTCAGCGATGATTCAAATGAATGTATTACTATGTCGTCAATGAAACAGAAGATCATCATCAACAAGAAATATCACGGCGCTATAGAGCTGCCTGAAACACCCAATGCCGAAAAAGTATTTTACACGATACGCAATGCCTATGCGCGCAAACAGCCTATGGGAGTGCACCTGCTCTTTGGCAAGAACAGGATCAAGCAGCTTGGCCACTACCAAAAAGGGGGTGCCTGGCAGGAACTGCTGCACCTTGAGCTGTACATCGCGATGGGAGAGCGGCTGCGTTTCGAGACCGGCGATGCCGTCGCACTCAAAAACAGCATAGAGCTTATCAACGATATCGCCCATAACCACCTGAACATCGCCAAGCGCATCACCCTCTACAACAAGCAGCGCAGAAGCGAAAGCGATAAGGCCTACCTCTTCTGGGATATCGAGAACTTTTCCAACGTCGGTCCGATGTTCAACGACATCATCGACAAGTACGAAATACCCGACGATCAGATCTATGTCGCTGCCAATCCCAACTCGGTCTTTATGAACGGAGCGGAGTGGGAGGCAGACCTGTATGACTACGGCAAGACACTCAATTCGTTTAACTTCACGAAGTGCGACCACGGTAAGAATGTCGCAGATACCGTACTGCTGGAGAGTTTTAAAAGACTCAGACTGACACATTCCGACGTCTACATCATCACGTATGACCGCGAACTCAAGGAGCTTTTTAAAGCAGCCTGCCACAAAAGCAATAATCTTTACATATTGTCAAAGTGACCCGGACATAATATTTATATAAAATTTTTTACGGATTGAAATTTCAACTCCTTTTCCTTTAGAACATTGGATATACTTATCCTCTTTATAACCAAGTAACTCATAATGGACAAGACATGAAGCATAAAATAGGAAGATTTAAAAGCAGCATCGGTGCATTGGAGCTGGACGAACGTGTGTTGTACGGCAATACCCTTATTTTGGCCGAAGAGGGCTCGGGCAAGACGCACCTTGCCAACAAGATACGTGAATTCGTCATGGCAAATGACGTACCGACACTCTACCTGGACTTTTCAGACCCCGATGTCGATGATGTCGAGGAGCGTTTCTCTTCCAGTGCGCAGTTCTTCTATATGCGTTTCGAAGAGAGCGACACATTCTGTGACGCCCTGCAAGAAGCCATTGCCCAGAGAAAAAATATCTATATGGCCGTGAACCCGAAATACTTTTCCTATAAAAGAGATATCAAGAGCCGGGTTTCGAAGATGCTGCAGACACCTGAACTTCTGGAAAACTACTACTACTTTTTCCATGAAGTCTCATGCCTTAACGCGTTCTATACGAAATTTGAAGACTTTCTGCTCTACATACTTAACCTCGTAAAGCTGAAAAAGTTCGGCCTTACCTTCCTTACGCAGCCGCATGAGACGTTTGAAGATCCGAAGATCAAGCTTGTCTTCACCTTCTTGTACCTCGGAAAATGTTCCAACGTAAACTACTACAACACATCGGTGCTGAAAAACCTCAAACCCAATACCTTCTATCACCAAAGCCGTTCGGACAACAGAACACTCCTCTTTAACGCCGTCAAAAGCGACATCGTCTACATCGACGCGTAATGCTGTGCAGCGCACAGCACGCGCTGCGTGTGTGCCAGAATCTGCAATGGATTAAAAAAGTTATAATTTAATTACATTTTAATCACTAAAAACATACACTTCCTCATTATTAACAAAAAAGGTTTGTCGATGTTGAGGAATTTCTCCATTCAAGCACGTCTCTATTTTCTGGGTTCTTTGGCATTTATCATCATTGCTTCGATGCTCTTACTGGCAGAGTATATGCTTTCACAGGATGAAAAACTGTCGCATATGAAAGAAACGCTGCTGGAGACAAAAGCGTCAATCCTGCTCGAGCGACGCCATGAAAAAGATTTTATTGCACGAAAAGATCTGAAATATGTCAAACGTTTTGATGATCAGATGAGTGTACTGAATACGCACCTGAATAATCTTAAGTCCGGTCTGAAGAGATTCGGCTACAGCGACCCCAAAATCGATCAGGCTATCGGGGAGATCGCTGCGTACAGCAACCATTTTCACAGGCTTGTAGAAGTCGAGCAGAAGATAGGCCTCGATCATAAAAGCGGCCTGCGGGGCAAATTGCGTGCATCGGTCCATAATGCCGAAGAGATCATCAACGCGTTTCATAACGACCTGCTGCTTGTGGACATGCTGACGTTGCGCCGCAATGAGAAAGACTTTTTTATGCGCGAACTCGACAAATACCCTAAAAAGTTTGCAGCAAACTATGAGAAAATGCATGCGCATGTACTCAGCTCAAACCTCACATCCGAGAAAAAAGATGAAGTGCTGGAGAACCTAGAGGTCTATAAGAAGGGTTTCCTGGCGACGGTCAATGC
>JBFEWT010000131.1:0-5329 GCA_041546225.1 Sulfurimonadaceae bacterium | reverse complement strand
TGCGGCGTACGGCGGCAAACGCGGCTGCGGTCTTGGCGGTGGGTTCATGCGCCTATGACGGCGGGGTGGTCGCCGCGGCCCCCAACCCGACCGGTGCGGTGGGCGTTGCCGAGGCGTTGGGGCGTGACGATATCATCAACCTGCCCGGCTGCCCGGTCAACCCGGTCAACATCGTCGGGACGCTTCTTCACTACATCATGTTCGAGGAGCTCCCTGCACTCGATGCGAAAAACCGTCCTGCATGGGCCTACAGCTACCGCATCCACGACAATTGCGAGCGCCGCGGACACTATGACCTCGGCGAGTTTGTCAAAGAGTGGGGTGATGAGGGGGCCAAGAAGGGGTGGTGTCTGTACGAGATGGGCTGTAAAGGCCCCTATGCGGAGCTGAACTGTTCGATGGTCAAGTTTAACGAAGGCACCAACTGGCCCGTAGGCGTCGGGCACGGCTGTTTCGGCTGCGGCGAGGGGAAACTCGCCTTTGACAGGTACGCCAATAACCGTAAACTCGAAGAGGAGAAATAATGGCACGCAAGATCGTTATCGACCCCGTTACCCGCATAGAGGGGCACCTGCGCGTCGAGGTGGAAGTGGACGAGAACAATGTCATTACCGAGGCGTGGGCTTCCGGGCAGCTTTTTAGGGGCATCGAGACCATTCTCAAAGGGCGTGACCCGCGTGACGCGGGGCTGATAGCCCAGCGCATCTGCGGGGTCTGCACCAACGTGCATTACCGCGCTTCCATAGGCTCAGTCGAAGAGGCGTACGGCATCGTCCCGCCCAAAAACGCCGAGACGGTGCGCAACCTCATAACCCTTGCGCTCTTCGTGCAGGATCATCTGGTGCACTACTACCACCTCCACTCGCTCGATTATGTCGATGTCGTCAGCGCCCTCGATGCAAACCCGGAGAGCGCGGTTCAGACAGCCAGGAAGTACCATGAGAACCCCTACCGCTGTTCATCAGGGCACCTCGAAGCGGTGAAGGAGAAGCTCTCTTCGTTCGTCGGTGCCGGACGGCTTGGGCTCTTCGCCAACGGCTACTGGGGGCATGAACGCTACCGTCTCAGCCCCGAGCAGAACCTCGTGCACATGAACCACTACCTCGAAGCGCTGCGCATCCAGCGCGAACTGGGCAAGGCGATCGCTCTCTTCGCCGGCAAGACGCCGCATCCGCAGAACCTTGTCGTGGGCGGTATCACCAGTGTCATGGACATGCTTAATCCCCAGAGGCTCAACGACTACCTCTTTATCCTCAAGGATGCGTGGGAGTTTATAGAACGCGCCTATCTCCCCGACATGAAGATGGTCGTCGAGGCGTACCGTGACGAGATAGAACGCGGTGACGGACGCGGAGCAGGAAACTTCCTTGCCTGCGGCGGTTACGAACTGGGCAAAGAGGGGACGCTGTTTGAAGGCGGTGTGGTAAGGGCGCACGGTTTTGAGAGTGTCGAGCCCTTTGAGCGGAGCAGGATCACCGAAGAGGTGACGCGAAGCTGGTTTGAAGGAGAGGGGGCGCAAAGCCCCTATGACGGCAGCAGTGAACCGCACTATACCGACCTGAACGAGGACGGCACGCTTAAAAGCGAAGGCAAATACAGCTGGGTAAAAGCGCCGCGTTATGACGGCTTGCCGATGGAAGTCGGGCCGGTGGCGCGGATGAGCATCGGTTATGCGAAGGGTGCGAAGAGCATTACGGAGTATATGCAAAAGTTCATGGACGAGACGGGCCTGCAGCTGCGGGATTTCGATACCGCCGTAGGGCGAAACGCGGCGCGCGCCGTCGAGGCACAGCTCTGCTGTGCAGCTGCGTTCGAGTACATGAACGACCTGATCGAGAACATAAAGTACTACGACGAAGAGACGTGGACGAAGTATGAATTTGAGGCTTTGCCCAAAGCGGCGCAGGGGAGTGCCTTTTACGAGGTACCCCGGGGGGTGCTGTCACATTTCGTACGCATAGAAGAGGGCAGGATCGCCAACTACCAGGTGATCGCCCCTACGACATGGAACGCTTCGCCCAAAGATGCGAAAGAGCTGCGCGGACCCTACGAAGCGTCGCTTGTCGGCCTTAAACTTGCCGACACCTCCAGACCGCTGGAGGTACTGCGTACGGTACACTCTTTCGACCCCTGTCTCGCCTGCGCGGTACACATCATAGATGCCAAAGGGCGCGAACTGTCGCACTACCGGGTCGGTTCGGTCTGCAGTGTGTAGCCGCGATATCACGAGTAAAAAGGCGGGTGAGAGATGTTGAAAGAACCGGGCAGCTGGATGATAGCCGCGGGGATTGTACTGATCATAGGGGGAGTGCTCTACAGTGCCGGCTGGCTGAACTGGTTCGGCCGCCTGCCGGGGGACATCCGTATAGAGGGCGAAGATACCCGTATTTACTTCCCCGTTACGACAATGCTCCTGCTTTCCGTACTTGTTTCGCTTCTTTTATACCTGCTGCGAAAGTTTTAACAATAAAACGCTCTAAGATGCTCCGTATGCGCAAGTTGTTACAATGTCGCAATTCAAATGCGAGGTGAACGATGCAGTACCGCTATATTGGCCGTTCAGGTCTCCGTGTCAGCCCTATCTGCATGGGGACGATGACCTTCCCCGGCCAGTGCGACGAGAAGAGTGCTTTTGCGATTATGGACAAGGCGTATGATGCCGGGGTTAACTTTTTCGACACCGCCGAACTCTACCCGGTACCGCCGCGTGCGGATATGGCGGGACAGACCGAGGAGATCGTCGGGCGCTGGCTGAAGACCAAGCCGCGCGAGTCCGTCATTGTAGCCTCAAAAGTCGCCGGTGCAGCCTCGGGCTGGTTCGTCCCGCCGATCCGCCACGGACTGACCGCCATCGACCGTTTTCATATCACCCGCGCCGTCGAGGGCTCTTTGAAGCGTCTGGATACGGAGTATATCGACCTCTACCAGATGCACTGGCCCGACACCGTCGTGCCCATCGAAGAGTCGCTTGAAGCCTTTGACCGGCTGGTGCAAAGCGGCAAGGTGCGCTACATCGGTACCTCCAACGATACTGCGTACGGCACCTCCAAGGCGCTCATGACCTCGAAGTACGAAAAACTCGCCCGTTTCGAGTCGATCCAGAACAACTTCTCCCTCTTAAACCGCCGTTTCCTTGACGAGCTTGCCACGCTCTGCAGAAAAGAGCAGGTCTCGCTGCTGCCGTATTCGCCCATCGGGGGCGGTATGCTTAGCGGAAAGTACAACCAGGGCGGTGAGGTGCAGGGACGTTTTGCCGACTACATGAAGTCGCGCAACCAGCGCCAGCGTCTGATGGCGCAGCGTTTTATGAACGACAAGACGCTTGCGTCGACGCAGGAGTACCTGCGCATCGCCGCCGAGGCGGGTATGCACCCCGTCACACTGGCGACAGCGTGGTCGAAACAGTTCGATTTCGTCGCTTCGACCATCATCGGTGCGACACATCCCGACCAGCTTGACGCTTCGCTTGCGGCGATGGATGTGGAGCTGAGCGACGAGATATTAGCAGCGTGCGACAGGGTCCATGAGAAGATTCTCTACCCTATGGGTTAGCGCACTCTCGGCGCTGCTGCTGTTTGGCGGCTGTGCTGTGAAAGAGTACACGCGCAGCGAGCCCAAACTCATAACGCTCAAGACATGGAAGCTCAAGTTCAACGATGTCGGTTTTTTACGCGACAGCGGTAGTGCGCTGCAGCTTGAACTCTTCTCTGCGGGACAGCCGGTCGAGCGTTTCGAGATAGACGGCGAGATATGCATACGCGAGGGGTGCATGCGCAAGAAGGCGTTCAATGAGGAGTACCTGAGCAGTGCCTACCCCGATACGCTGCTGCAAAACGTGCTGCTCGCCAGACCCATCTTCGGGGGCAGCGGCCTTACCCGGAGTGCGGAGGGGTTTGAACAGCAGCTCAAGGCGGTGGCCCTCTACGACATCACCTACCGGGTCACGCACGACGGGGTCTATTTTAAAGACCGGATCAACAATGTTTTGATCAAGATCAAAGATATGAACAACTAAACGAACAATGCACACATCAATGGAGAAACAAACATGAGTAATAAATTTGTCGGGGCACACACATCAGCCTCGGGCGGCGTTTTCAACGCGATTAAAAATGCAGAGGCTATCGGTGCGCAGGCGTTTGCGCTCTTTACGAAGAACCAGCGCCAGTGGAAGGCTAAAGACCTCGATACGGAGACCATCGATACCTTTAAACGGATGTTGGACGAGAGCGGTATCCTGCCCAAGCATGTCCTGCCGCATGACTCCTACCTGATCAACCTCGGCCACCCCGAAGATGAGAAGCGCGAGAAGTCGCTGGATGCGTTCATCGACGAGGTGGAGCGCTGTATGCAGCTGGGACTCGACCGTCTGAACTTTCACCCGGGTTCGCACCTGAGAAAGATCGACGAGGATGTCTGTCTCGACCGTATCGCCGAGGCGATGAACATCACGCTCGATAAGACCGAAGGGGTCTCACTGGTACTGGAGAACACTGCCGGACAGGGGAGCAACCTCGGCTGGAAGTTCGAGCACCTTGCCCACATCATCGACAAGGTCGAGGACAAGTCGCGCGTGGGCGTCTGTATCGACACCTGCCACATGTTCACCGCAGGCTATGACATCCGCACCAAAGAGGCGTACGACATCACGATGGCGCAGTTTGAGAACATCGTCGGTTTCAAATACCTGATGGGAATGCACCTGAACGACTCCAAACCCGACCTGGGTTCGCACGTCGACCGCCACGACTGTATCGGCAAAGGAAAGATAGGTCTTGAGGCGTTTCGTTACATCATGAACGACAAACGTATGGATGATATTCCGCTGATCTTAGAGACGATTGATGAGAGTATCTGGGCGGAGGAGATCCGCCTGCTTTACTCCCTGCAGGAGAAGTAAGGCCACGCCCTACTGTTTGATCACCGTCGGGTCGGTGACGAGGATGGCTGCTGCGTTGGAGCCGATGAACGATGCCATCTGGGTATGGATCTCGACCGTTGCGGCAGGGCTGTACTGAGGGTCAAGCGGGGAGCGGTGTTCGCCCTCAGTCAGGCGTGTAGCCGTCTTGGTCGTACCCGGGATTACGAAGCCCGGTACTGCAGCGTCGATGTCAACTGCACCGACAAGCATCAAGAACGGGTCGGTTCCCGTAAGCGGTGCGGTGGCGACGGCGTTGGGGATGTGCTGGTCGCCCGAGCCGTCGCTGCCGGTGCCGATCGCTTCAAAGAAGAGCATCGGCAGCGGTTTCGCTCCGATGCTGAGGGCATAGTTCGCCGGATCGGTATCGTCGATAACGGTCTGAGCGGCAACCAAAAAGCTCTCATACTC
>JBFEWT010000087.1:0-9449 GCA_041546225.1 Sulfurimonadaceae bacterium | reverse complement strand
CCTCTCCGTTGCCTTCTTCGTTATCCAGACGTTTATGGTCACGCTCCCGGAGTCCATCAAGCATGAAGAGTCCGCCGTGCATTCGCTTCTGACAAAACGGGTCACTAAGGTACAGGGAACGATCAACAACTTCTTCCGCCAGGATAATATTTCTGCCGTTGAGCAGGAGATCAAGATGCTGCATGTCGGTGACAACAACATCCGGATGGCAGCGATTTTTGATGCGGATAAAGAGCTTCTGCATCTCTCTTCAAAAACGCATCGAAACCATGCACTGGCCAGCATCCGCTCCATACAACTTGAAGAGGACTACAACAAAAATCCCAAAAGCATGGCGCCCCAGCTTCATGCCGGGGAGCTTCCCTACCAGATTCATGCCGTCGTCCCGGTGATGCTCCCTGTTGAGCTCAAAACGAAAGATCAAAACCGCTATGGCTACCTTTTTCTAGAGTACGACTACGCCTCCAATATCACCCAGATCAAAAATACCACGTACCATATCTTTGTCATCTCCCTTACGGCATGGGTACTCTTCTTTATACTTTTCGGCATTTTAGTCTATCATTTGCTGCTCAAGAAGATCGTCGCTCTCAAAGAAGCCACCATGAATATCGAGCAGGGTTTTTACAGCCAGAGTGTTCCCGTGGAAGGTTTTTCGGAAGTCAAAGCGATCGCTCAGGCGTTTAACAGCATGTCCAAAAAGATCGCTCAGGACATCTACACCCAGGCCACCCATGCCTCTCTTTTGGCACAGAATAAAGCCCAGCTTGCCCGTTCGCAGCAGATAGCGCAGCTTGGAAGTATCTCCTGGCATATACACGCTTCGCGGATGGAGTGGTCCGATGAGATCTATCGTCTTCTCGACATACCTGAAAGCACCCCGCCGAGCTGGGAACTTCTGCTCAACCTCGTCGAATCCGACACAAAACGCGAAGAGCTTGATAATAGCATCGCAATGGTACAGAAGACAGGCCAGCTCTGCGACATAGAATGCCCCATCGTTACAGCGAAACAACAGCGCAAGGTCCTGCACCTGCAGTGTGAAGTCCAAAACAATCTGCTGCTCGACACTATGCTCTTCATCACCCTGCAGGACATTACAGAGTATAAAGCAATTGAAAATGCCCTGCGTAATGAAAAAGAGACGGCACAGAACTATCTGGACATCGTCGGCGTCATGATACTTGTGCTTGACAGCGAGAAGAATGTCCTGATGATCAACAAGCGCGGCTGTGAGATCATCGGCTATGACTACGATGAAGTCATAGGCAAAAACTGGATAGAGAACTTCCTCCCCGAGCGCTTCCGCCACAAAGTGAACAAAGTCGGCGATACACTGGTCGATAAACAAAAAGAGCAGATCAGCTATTTTGAAAACCCCGTATTGACAAAAAGCGGCAAAGAGCGCCTGATAGCGTGGCGTAACTCCACACTCTATGACAACGACGGCAATGCCATCGGCATTTTGACCTCGGGTGAAGATATTACCGAGATGCGCAATGCGCAGTCAGAACTTGAAAAAAGCGAATACTTTTACCGTTCTGTCTTCTCGTCGGTCCATGAAGCTATTTTTGTTCTCGACAGAGGCCGCTTTATAGACTGCAATGAACAGACGTTACCGCTCTTTGGAAAAACTGAAATAGAACTGCTCGGTATGCATTTCCTTGACCTGAACCCACAGATGAGCTGCTCGACGACATCCCTCTCGACTGCGCTGGCTGAAGTTGAAAAAGGGGAACCTGTCGATTTTCAGTGCATCATACATCCCGAAGGTTCCCAGCGGCATATCGTTGCCGAGATAACCCTCTCCGCTTTCGGAGAGAAAAACGAAAAGATCATCGCAACTGCCAGAGACATCACCCAAAAGCTTGAGCAGGAGAAGATACTCAAACTCCATACCCGCCAGGCCCAGATGGGGGAGATGATCTCCATGATCGCCCATCAGTGGCGTCAGCCGCTTACCATTATCAACTCAATTACCGGGCAGCTGCAGATAGAGCAGATGAAGCGCGGGGAAGAGGATAATGCACTCATGGAAAAACTGAAAAAAATCGAGCATCAGGTCTTTTATCTTTCAGAGACCATCTCGGACTTCAGAGACTTTTTCCGTCCGGACAAGCCCAAAGAGCGCACCAGAATCTCCCTCATCATCCAAAAGGTGCTTGACCTTCTCGAAGGTGCTATGGCCGCGCGCGGCATAACCATCAAGACAGAGATCATCGACGACAGCCTGCTGGAGACCTTCACGAATGAAGTCGTGCAGGTAGTCATGACCTTGCTGAAGAATGCGCAGGATGCTTTTGAAGAACGCAAGACCGATAAGCGTGTGGTACGTATCACAGCGCAAAACGAAGGTGCCTTTGCCGTCATCCGTATCAGCGATAATGCCGGGGGCATTCCCGCCACTGTCATCGATGACATCTTTTTGCCGTACTTTTCGACCAAAGATGCCAAACACGGTACAGGCCTCGGCCTCTACATGAGCAAGACCGTTATCGAGGAACACTGCATGGGGCACCTGGAAGTTGCCAACGAGGGGGAAGGGGCGACCTTTACGCTCAGACTCCCGCAGCCCGAAACACCGTTCTACTAGAGTTTATAAAAAATAGTATTGTCGTTTTCTACGGTCGATTCCGGGAACTGCTGGGCGTAGTCAAGCGCATACAGAGCACGCATGATCAGGTCATGGTCGGTGCCGAAACGTTCCACTTCGCTCACCCCGGCATAGAGTCTCTGCTCGGGGTTATGGAACCCGTAATCGTTAATGATATTCTGACACGCCTTATAGGCATCGTTCATGTCAGTGTGCGCGAAAACGATACAGGCCATCTCCTGGTCGAGTACAAAATAGCTGTCGGTGATTCGGACGTTTTCGCCTATTTCACGCAGGTAGGAATTGTCCTCCGCATAGAACAATGCCAGACAGAAGGGGATATCGTAACGGTCATTGCGGTAAAGCTCTGTTTCGATGTTTTTCAATATGAGGGCTTTATACTTGTCAAATCGCTCTTTGATCTCTTCAGGCTTCAATGGCGTCTCTTTTCTTGAGGATAGGAATTTAGCTTATATGTTATTGTATAGAAAATAAAAGAAAGTTATCTTAAAAGATGAAAGTGGGTGGCAGTTTGTCATTCTGACGGGTTGCGGTTTCGTTCGCGAAACGACAAGAAATTGTCGCTCCATTGACGTTAAGCCTTCGGTGATCCTTCGGATATCACCTTCGGTTTCGTTCGCGAAACGACAAGAAATTGTCGTTTCTTAATGCGAACTCACATACTGTCTTTGGCGGTGATGCCCATGAGGGAGAGGCCGGTTCTAAGGGAGAGGCCGACCATCATAAAGAGTTTAAGCAGTTTCGCTTCATCCTCTGTGCCGATGATGCGGTAGTCATAATAGAACTTGTGCAGTTTTGACACAAGACTTTTCAGATAGTCCGTCAGCTTCTGCACCTGGCGCGTATTGAACGCATCTTCGATAACCTCAGGCAGCAGAAGCGCTTCAAAGAGAAGGCTGTCCGCATCCGGGTTCAGGCCGTGAAGGTGCGCGGCGTTGATGGTATCAAGATCAAGATCGCTCTTGGAGAGGATGGTCTTGATACGTGCGTGCGCGTAGTTGATGTAGTAGATCGGGTTGGAGCTGTCCTGCTTTTTCAGCTCTTCGACATCGAACTCAAGCGAGGTGTCGCTCTTTTTCGACGCAAAGATGAAACGCAGCGCATCCGCACCGATCTCTTCGACAATGTCGCTCATCAAGATGACGTTGCCCGCACGTTTGCTCATCTTGAACGGTTCGCCGTCTTTAAGCAGGCTGACCATCTGCGAAAGCAGTACTTCGAGCTTTTTGGAGTCGTAACCCAGGAACTCTACCGCAGCCTTGACGCGGGAGATATAGCCGTGGTGGTCTGCACCCCAGATGTTGATGTAATCATCATACCCGCGCTCGAACTTCTGGTTGTGGTAGATGATGTCGCCGGCGAGGTAAGTCGGGCGCTTGTCGTCGCGGACGACGACACGGTCCTTCTCGTCACCGTGCTCTGTGGAACGGATCCACATCTTGCCCTCTGACTCGTAGACGCCTTCGCCCATCTTCGCCATAACGCTGTCCCAGCCGTCATAGAGTGACGCTTCGCTGACAAAGGTGTCAAACTCGATGTTGGCCGCTTTCATATCCTTGATAATCAGCTCCATCACCTTGTCTTTGGCCCAGAGTGCCAGTTCGATCTGACGGCTCTCGTCGGTAAAGATGTTGTTGCCGAACTTCTCGAGTGCCTCTTTGGCGAGATCGGTAAGATAATCACCGCGGTAGTACTTCTCCGGCCACTCGACATCCTGTCCAAGCAGTGAAGCACGCCCTTCGAGCTGAAGCGAAAGACCCAACAGGTCTATCTGGTTGCCCGCATCGTTTACATAGTACTCTGCGGTCATGTCATAGCCGAGGTGACGTCCCAGGCGCAGCAGCGTATCGCCGTAGACCGCCCCGCGGGCATGCCCGATGTGCAACGGTCCCGTCGGGTTCGCACTGACGAACTCCAGAAGGATCTTTCCGCTCTCTTCGCCTTTTGCGAACTCGCTCTCATTGGCAAGTGCCCATGCGGCATACTCGTCGAGAAAGTGCTCGGAAAGACGGAAGTTGATGTAGCCCTTTACCGCATCGACTTTGGTAAACATCTCATGATCATCAAATGACGACGCCAGTTCATCGGCGATGACCATAGGTGATTTGCGAAGTTGTTTTGCCAGGGAAAATGCGATCGGGGTTGCGTAATGGCCGAAAGAGCGGTCTTTCGGCTTTTCCAGGACAACGTCTTGCTCCAGTTTGTCGCGCAGAAGCGCCTGTACACGTTGTTTCAAGAGTTACGCTTGTTTATCAGTAGTTTTCGGTGCTTCTGTCGAGGTAGCCTCTTCAGTTGTCTTTTCTACTTTTTTAGTTTCATCAGCCGATGCGACCTCTTCTTTGTCGTCATCGTCTTTCACTGACTTTTTGAAGTTCTTGATACCTTGACCAAGTCCTTTTGCGAGTTCAGGAATTTTTTTACCTCCGAACAGCAACAATACTACTGCTAAGATCAGAATCAGTTCAAAACCACCGGGAATCTGAGGCATTCGTGTCCTTTATAGAAAAATAATCTGTGTAGTATATCGACGATTTGCTGTAAGCGTGCTTAGCAAAAAACGCTATCTCTCTCAACGCCGTAATACGCGGGGAAAGAGACCTTTTCAGGCGTTGGCTTCCCACGCGTGAATAAACTCGCTTATCGCGATACTCGGGACCTTGAGGCGAGCCGCTTTGGCAATAGATATCAGTTGCTGCGCCGCGACATCGAGATCATCATTGATGATCAGGTAGTCGTACTCGCTGATACGCTGAACTTCGCGTTTTGCCATCTCTATACGGCGGTTGATGACCTCATCGTCATCCGTACCGCGGTTGGTCAGACGGTGGGTAAGTTCTTTGAGCGACGGCGTCGTAATAAAGACCGACGTACTGATGTCGCCAAGTCGGTTCTGTACCGCATCATGCCCCTGAACGTCAATATCGAAAATGACCAGTTTTCCCTCTTTGAGCGCCGCTTTGACCGGCTTTATCGAGGTACCGTAATAGTTGCCGTGAACCAGTGCGTATTCGAGGAAATTTTCTTCGGCAATATCCTCTTTAAACGTCTCATGGTCTACAAAGTGGTAATGTACACCTTCTGTTTCACCTTCTCGCATCGGACGGGTCGTCGTAGAGATCGAGAAATAATATTGTCCTATATGCTCTGAAATCTTATTGATCAGTGAACTTTTACCCGCACCGCTAGGCCCGGAAAGTACTAGGATCGCTCCCGTTTCGTTATTCAATCTTTATCTCCAAATGAAATATTAATGTTGATGTTCATGCCCTTCAGAGACTTTGCCACTTCTTCATTCGAGAGTGCTTTCAAGAGACTCTGAAGCGCTTCGACACCCTCTTGCGTCGACGCACTTGGCTCCGGCGTCTCCTGTAAAACAGTATCGAGTGATGCGATATCGGATGCGACTTCCGTATCTCGCATCGCTTCATCCAGAGCTTCTGCGTCAAGCGAAGCGAACTCGCTGTCGCCTACACTCACTCTCGGCTCATCAGACTGGCTTTCCTCTTCAGCTTCACCCAATGCCACTTTCAGTGCCTGCTCGTTAAGCATATCAAACTCATCGAAACCGCCGCCAGATTCAGCTTCGGCATCTGCACCGGCGATGTCCAGCAGCATCTCTTCATCTACCGCCTGTTCAAGGTCCTCTTCACTCAGACTTTCCATAGCGTGCTCGATCTCTTCTTCCAGCGCGTCAAGATCATCAGGGAGTTCAGACATTCCCGTCTCATCATCCAGCCCCTCATCGTCAAGTGCGAGTTCATCAAGCGCATCTTCCTCTTCCAGGCCCTCCTCAAGAAGCGCATCGATATCCAGAGCATCCTCTTCATCTGCAGAGAGTTCCTCTTCCTCGCCGAGGCCTTCGCTCTCAAGTGAGAGCTCTTCAGGTACCTCTTCGCTTTCAAGGCTCTCTTCTGCCAGGGCTTCCATATCCAGGGCATCCTCTTCGCTCTCGCCTGCGGACACGTCCTCTTCCTCGGCCATCTCTTCATCAGCAAGCTCTTCGCTCTCAAGCGAAAGCTCTTCGAGAGCTTCTTCGTCTTCAAAACTCTCTTCAAGCAGGGCTTCCATATCCAGAGCATCCTCTTCGCTCTCGCCTTCGGGAGCTTCCTCTTCTTCGGCCATATCCTGCAGCGATTCAAGGTCCATATCATCATCGCTCAGTTCTAGCTGCTCCTCTTCACCCGCGAGCAGCTCTTCTGTCATCTCGTCTGCCGACTCAGATGCGGCCTCCTCCATCAAGGCGTCCATATCGAGCGCTTCATCGCCTTCCATGACATCCATAGCCTCTGGCTCCTCCGCGCTGCTGTCTGATAGACCGGCGATAGCCGCCTTGATTTCATCAAGTGTAGCATTCGAGCCTGCCGTTTCAGATGGGCTCTCTTCAGGCGCAAGCTCCTCCTCGGCACCTAGCAGCGCATCCAGCTCGTCATCGTTCAGCTCTTCGCTCTCATCACTCAGCGGCGCTTCTTCGAGCAACGCTTCGGCCATGCTCTCTTCCATCGGTTCCTCTGACAATGCGTCAAGTTCCGCCAGGGCGTCATCGAGGTTCTCTTCCTCGTCAAAGGAGGTCAGATCAGGCGCTGTCTCCTCTTCGTCTTCACCCTCAAAAAGATCATCCATATCATCCAGTGCACTGTTGACCTCCTCAAGCGTCGAACTGCTTAATCCAGCGATCTCGTCAAGGTCGTCGATTTCAAGGCTTTCATCGCTATCGGCATCCGTCTCGTCAAGCAGGGACTGCACCTCTTCGAGTTCATCTTTATCCAGAACACCCTGATCGCTTTCATCTGTCAACGTTTCCTCTTCAACGCCATCAAGGTCAAACCCTTCTGCGAGCGTATCGAGTTCCAATGCTTCATCGGATGTATCAAGATCCATGGAGAGCTCTTCCACGTCCACTTCATCATCGAGCAGGGTGTCCAGATCGAGAACGGCAGGCGCTTCAAGGTCACTGCCCGCATCGTCATCAAGCGTCAGCTCTTCGTCCGCACCGCCGAGTTCAATGTCATCCAGCGAATCCAGGTCATCCAGGTCATCCAGCTCAGCCAGTTCCATATCTTCATCAAATGTGTCCTCGACCGTAAAGACGCCGGTATCTTCGACTTCTTCTGCAGGGGCACTCTCTGCCGGGACCTCTTTTGCAGCAGCGGCAAAGAGTTCGACAAGGTCTGTCGGTAAAAAAGGTTTGCTGAGCAAGGCCTCAAAACCCGATGGCAATTCACTGCCGCGTGAACCCATAAAGAGCGTCTTGCCGCTTGTCACTTTCGCCTGAAGATTCTCCATCACCGACTCGTCAAAACTCCCGTCATCGACGATCAGCAGGTCGTAATGACCCTCTTCAATGTCATCGACATTCGTTGCACTCACCAATTCATCACCCGTCTTTTGGGCACTCAAAGTTACCAGTTTGGTGACAACAGGATTTTCGTTAAGCAGTAGAAGTTTCATTCACAGACTCCTTGGGGAGGATCAAACCGTTTCTTCAGGGGTGCCCTTTGGCAAACCGGCTTGTAAAATGCCCTTATTGTAGCAAAAAAACGTTAGACTTAGCACATCCTAGAACTATAATTTAGCGAAAGAAGAAACATGCTCCGTTCAATTATCGCAACGACACTTCTGTTTACTGCACTCCGTGCTGAACCGGTGCATTATCTCATCCCGGATCAGGCATCAGACGCACTCTATGCATTCAAACAGCTAATACGCTCCGCCCAAGAGGATATTGTCATCATCACGCCCCGCCTTGAGAGCAGACAACTGCGCCGCAGCCTTGAAAAATCTGCTGCCGCAAATGTAAGCATCACGCTTCTTACCTCTTATGATATCTCCAAAGATGCCGCATACCTTGCACAGTTTAAAAATATCGCTGTCAAGCAGATTTCCGGACTGCAGCACGGCGCTGACAGGGGAGAACTGAGACTTACACTGCTGCTCGTCGACACAAACCGCTACTGTTCGCTTTCCATGCCGCTTGTCGAAACTGAGATGTCCCGTGATATCGCACTGGCAGTGTGTGCGGAAGATGATGAACGAAGCGTTGAGAAATACGTTCAGACACTCCGTTCACGCGCAAAAGAGTACCTACAGTAAAAAGCGCTAAAAGAGCATCTCCAGCCAGTTGAACGCTTCGCCCATCTGCGATTTCATGATAAGCATCGTAGAGGAGAGTGTCGCGATAATAACGACCAGCGAGACTGCGATCTTTATCGGGAAACCGATGACCAGCAAGTTGAACTGCGGCATGGTCTTCATCAGCATCCCGAAGATGATATCCGCAAGCAGCGAGAGTGCGATGATAGGAAACGCGATCATGAAACCGACCATGAACATATTGGATGTCGCGTGCATGATATAGCCGAAAAGATCGTCTTGAAGCATAAATCCGCCCAGCGGCACGGCAGCCAGTGAGTCAGAGACATAGATCAGCACCCAGTGGTGCATGTCTATCCCCAAAAGGATCATCAGTGTCAAGAGGGAGAGAAACTGTCCGATGATAGGCATCGATACCCCGCTTTGCGGGTCAATAGCCGATGCCAGTGAAAAGCCCATGACAAAAGAGATCTGACCGCCGGCAAAGGTAATGATGTTGTAGGCCAGCTGCAGTACGATACCGATGGAGAGGCCAAAAAGGAATTCGCCCAATATCGCTACGATTAACGACGGCACTGTAATCGCGATGGCCAGCGGCGGCATTGCGGCATAAAAGACAACGGCAAAGAAAAATGCCATCGCCGCTTTGGTGCTCATCGGGATACTCTGGTGCGAAAAGATGGGAGTCGCCATGAACAAGGCTGCGAAACGGGTAAAAAGAAGGATGAAGCCGACTACATTCGCT
>JBFEWT010000201.1:0-2644 GCA_041546225.1 Sulfurimonadaceae bacterium | reverse complement strand
TTCTCAGAAGTACCGGTCGAGTACAGCGACGCCGACTTCAGCATTGCAGAGCGCTTTGGCGATAGCGGAGGCGAGTAGTCGCTTCGCGTTTTAAACAGCTTACCCTATTGGCAGAGACCTTCCAAAAGGCACCTTTTGCGCAGATATTTCAGGTACGACCCACACTGTTTCATAGAGCGGTTCTTCTACGGGGAAACGGCCGTCAAGGTCAGTGAAGTAGAGTAACAGTTCGCACCCGGGGATATCCCGCTCAATCGTCTCGAAGACCGGCCGGAAATCCGTTCCGCCGCCCCCTTTTAACGTATACTCCAGGCTGTCGCCGCTCATAAATGTACGATGTTCATGCAGTGCCGCGTCGCATACCAGAAGGTCGATAATATAATTGGGGAAAGAGAGCATCAGCCCTTCGATCTCGGCGAGGAATGTTCCCAGCAGCGCTTCATCCACCGAACCCGAGCTGTCTATGGCAACGACAAGGCGCAGTGTATCCGAGTGCATCGAAGGGAGGTATGTTCCCATATAGAGCAGTTTCTTGCTCGGCGGGATCATACGGTAATCACTCAGGTAGTGGCGGTCAATGGCGTTGCGCAGTTCGCTGCGCCAGTCGATCTTCCCCTCTTGAGGGAGTTCGACAAAGCGCTCAATTCCCAGCGGTTTGTCACCGCGTTTGACGGCGTTTTGCAACGCATCTTCCATGATCCGCTGCCACTGCTCCTCTTCGCCCAAGCGCGCATCGTCAACATTGCGGTACTCATCTTCTACCTCCATCTGCGGACGGTTCTGCGCTTTCGCATCCTCCTGACTGGGACTCTGCATCTCGTTCTGGCGGCGTTTGTTCTCTTCGTTGAAGCCGGTCTCGTTCTCCTCGTTGTCGTCGAACTCTTCGTTTTTGATCTCGTCTTTCAAGATGGCGTAGATCTCTTCGGCGTACATCCCCTCGAAACGTTCGTCGTGATTGATGCGCTCGGGAGCCTCAAGGCCGTTCTCAACCAGCATCGCGTTGATGGCATAGTCGGTGGCAAGCTGCCACAGCCACCCCATGCGCCCTTTCTGACGGCTTTCATGCGCCAGTGCGGCATGCATCGCTCCGTTGGAGAGGGCAAATGCCAGCTCATCCGGCTCCAGCTCATTCAGGTATTCATCGTTGTACTCAAAGCGTGTGCCGTCAGTCAGAAAGGCTTCGACATTCTCATTGGCAGAGAACTCGAGACGGCTGGCAAGGGTGCCGAAATAGGGGTAGTCTACAAGAAGCTTCGCTTTGGCGCGGGAGATCTTCTGAGAGAGCTGCATCGCGTCGCCTACGCCAGCAGGTAGGCGAACTTCCTGACCCACTCGCCGAAGGTATCATAGCGCTCCATGTTGATGCCGGAGCGCTGCAGGTCCTGCACGACCATCACCGCAAACTCGCTCTGCAGTTCCAGCGTATAGCGCAGGAGGTTCTCGATCTTCTCATCATTCACATCACGCAGTGCCGCCGAGACCAGTCCGGCACTCAGCGCATGCAGTACATCCACTTCCGTAGCGTACTCCCCTTCGCCCGTAGCCAAGATGGCTTCGATGTCCGGCAGACGATGCATCACTTTGGAAAAAGAGAGGAAGTTCACCGCCCGCTCGCGCCCGACAGCCCCGCCGATGGCGTCAAGCAGCAGCTTCTCATCCATCCTTGAACGCAGTACGCCGTGAACGAACTCCCAGCTGCGCGGTGTCGCAAAGCTCTTCTCGTTAAGTGTAGGGTCGAAGCTGAAAAGGTCTTCATTCTTATACCCTATGTAGGCGATGATACGCTCGTCAATACCGCTCTTATAGGCCCAGTCGCGCCAGTCATCGACATGCACATCCATCTCGAAATGCACGAAACGGTTTGCCAGCGGCGAAGGCATACGGTAGACGACGCCGCGGTCGCTTTCGCGGTTACCCGCGGCGACGATGGCCCACCCCTCGGGAAGTTCATACTCCCCCACACGCCTGTCAAGGATAAGCTGATACGCCGACGCCTGTACCGCTGGAGGTGCGGAGTTGAGCTCATCAAGGAAGAGTATGCCGCTCTCGCCCTTTGGCAGAAACGAAGGCGGTGCCCAGACGGCATGGTGTTCATGCTTGTCATAAAACGGGATGCCTTTAAGGTCCGTCGGGTCCATCAAGGAGAGGCGCAGGTCGATGAACTGCACCCCTTTCGCCTCCGCGATCTGCTTGACGATAGAGGATTTTCCGATGCCCGGAGGCCCCCAGAGGAATGTCGGTATCTTCTCATCTATCATCGCACTCATCGATGCGGTAATGTCGCTTGCTCTCATAGCTGCCATCCTATATTGTCTGTCTGTATATGCCGGCCGAAGCCCTCATTGCCCATCACATAGCGTTCAAGCCGCTTGTCCAGCTGCAACTGATAGAGCAGTTCGACAGGCGTGGCGGGGTTCTTCGCCAGTGCGGTAAGCACCCCTATCTCACTGCTCTGCCCGAGTCGCTGCAGCACCTCCGATGGCGTCAGCTCATTGCGGGCCAGCGCTTCATGGCAGGCGTGCTCTTCGTAGAGTTGCGCAAGGAGCTCTGAAGGGGTCGCCGCATTGGCGGCAAGGGCACAGCGCACGCCACTCTCCTTCTGCTCATAGAGCATCTTCGCCAAGGCACCTTCGAGCGCTTCATT
>JBFEWT010000120.1:0-6853 GCA_041546225.1 Sulfurimonadaceae bacterium | reverse complement strand
CTTGCCAACAAGGAGTCCCTTGTAGCCGGCGGCGCCTTTATCGATATGGACAACATCCAGCCTATCGACAGCGAACACTTCGGTCTGTGGTACCTGCTGCAGGAGCGTCCCGTAGAGCGTATGCTCATCACCGCCAGCGGCGGAGCCTTCCGCGACTGGCCGCTACAAAAACTGCAAAACGCCACGCTGGCCGATGCGCTGAAGCACCCCAACTGGTCCATGGGCCAGAAGATCACCATCGACAGTGCGAGCATGATGAACAAGCTCTTCGAACTGCTCGAAGCGCGCTGGCTCTTCGGCGAAGGCAGCTATGACGCCCTCATCGAGACCCGCTCGCTCATCCACGCCCTTATCGACTTCAAAGACGGCTCCACCACCGCACACTTTGCCCATGCGAACATGCAGCTCCCTATCGCCTATGCGCTCATGGGGCGTGTTGAAGAGCAGATCTTGAAACCTGTCAACCTCGTCGAAGTCGGTTCGCTCGAGTTCCGCGAGATCACCGCCGAGCGCTACCCGGTCTGGGAACTCAAAGAGGAGCTCCTGCAAAACCCTCAGCGCGGCGTGATCGTCAATGCGGCCAACGAAGCGGCTATAGAGCGTTTTGTCGCCGGAGAGTGCAGTTTTCTCGACATCTCCCGAAGCATCATCAAAGCGTACGAGCAGTTCGACACCCAGCCGCAGAGCATCGACGACGTCTTTGCCTATGATACGGAAGTGCGCCGCTACGTCAAAGGGCTTGCATGAAAAAAGTGCTCATCCTCCATGGTTGGGGCGGCAGCGACTACCCCCACTGGCAGAGCTGGCTCGCCGGCGAGATCGCCAAAGAGTACGGCACGGTCAGCTTTCCGCTGCTGGACAACCCGCACTTCCCCACCAAGAACCGCTGGATAAAACAGTTCAAAGAGCTGCTTAAAGAGTTCCAGCCCGATACCGTCGTACTTCACTCGCTCGCCAATACCGCCTGGCTTCACCTCTGTGAAGAGGGCGGCATCGCCGAAGTAGAACGGCTGCTCATGGTAGCACCTCCGCATCAGGAGCTGGAGCTCGACACCATCAAGACCTTTTTCCCTGCCCCGATACCGAAAAAGCTGTATGCCAAAGAGGTTCTGCTGGTCACCTCCACCAACGACCCCTACCTCAGCGCTGATGAGGCACAGGCACTGCAAAAAGCGCTCAACGTCCCGATGAAGATACTTGAAAACGCGGGCCACATCAACAGCGACAGCGACTACGGCGAATGGCCGTGGGTGCTGGAATGGGTCAAAGGGGAAAATAAATGAACCTCTATCAATTTCCAAAATACCGGCAGTCAGCGCAAATTGCGCAAAGCGCAAGAGCAAAAGCACAAGGTGCGGGGGCTTCCCGCCGAGGGAAACCAAGTGTTAACGTAGTTTCGGGAATTCACTTCCCGGAACGTATAAGGATCATCCCATGATCCTATCAATAGAATCAAGCTGCGACGACAGCTCTATCGCCATCACCGAGATCGCAACGAAAAAACTCGTCTACCACAAGAAGATCTCACAGGAGCTCGAACATGCGCAGTACGGCGGCGTGGTTCCCGAACTCGCTTCGCGCCTGCATGCCGAGGCGCTGCCGAAGATCCTCGAGGAGTGCACGCCGTGGTTCGGTCAGCTCAAGGCGATCGCCGTCACCAATGAGCCCGGCCTCAGCGTCACGCTGGTCGAAGGGGTCACGATGGCCAAGGCACTCAGTATCGCGCTTAACCTGCCGCTTATCGGCGTCAACCACCTCAAGGGGCATATCTACTCCCTCTTTATAGAGAAGGAGAGCGTATTCCCCCTTACGGTACTGCTGGTCTCCGGCGGCCACACGCAGGTGATAGAGGTCAACAGCCTCGATGAGATGCAGACCGTCGCCAAGACGATGGACGACAGTTTCGGAGAGAGCTTCGACAAGAGCGCCAAGATGATGGGGCTGGGCTACCCCGGCGGACCGGTGATCGAGAAGCTCGCACGCGACGGTGACGAGAAGCGCTACGACTTTACCGTCCCCCTTTCGCGTACCGGCGAGATCGCGTTTAGCTACTCCGGGCTGAAAAATGCCGTCCGCCTTGCCGTTGAAGAGGGAAGCGACGCAGACTACCCCGATATCGCCGCTTCTTTTCAACGGGTAGCTACCCTGCACCTGACGCGAAAACTCAAAAAGTATTTCAAAGACAATCCGCCGAAGCGTTTTGCCATCGTCGGAGGTGCGAGTGCCAACCTTTACTTACGCGAAAAGATCGAGACACTTCTGCAACCATATAAATGCCCTCTTCTGCTCGCCGAGCTCAAATACTGTTCGGATAATGCCGCCATGATAGGGCGAATTGCTGTCGAGATGTATGAAAAAGAGCGTTTTATACCGATTGACGCCCTCCTCGCCAGTCCGAAAAGTACCATCTAACCCCCGTTTTTGCATCACAAAAGTATCACTTTTAAGAAACTTTCGCGCGTTTAAGCGTTGCGCAGCTTCACAGAAAAAAGCCGTCATATCCCCATTACAGGAGCTTTACACCGCTATTTTGTGTTAGATTCCGGTTTAGAGAGACCCTATCTTTTCAACTACGTTTTTTAATTAAGACAAAAATTATCTGATTTAACGTAGAATTCTCTCAACAAATTTTTAACAGGAGTCTTAAATGGCAACTACAATGCTTAAAGGTAACACAGTAAATCTTGCAGGTAACACTGTAAACGTTGGTGACAAAGCACCTGAAATCACAGTAACAAACTCTAATGGTCTTGCTGACAAAGTTGTCGGTGGTGCTCAAGGTAAAAAACAACTGATCGTTGTTGTTCCTTCACTGGATACTCCGGTATGTGCTACTGAAACTCGTAACTTCAACAAAGAAGCAGCTGCTCTTGACAATGTTGATATCACTATCGTTTCTATGGACCTTCCATTTGCTGCTGGTCGTTTCTGTTCAACTGAAGGTATCGAAAGCCTGACTGTTGCATCTGACTTCCGTAACAAAGATTTCGCAAACGCATACGGCGTTCTTATCGCTGACGGCGCACTTGCTGGTGTAACTTGTCGTGCAATCTTCGCAGTAAACGAAGAAGGTGTTGTAACGTACAAAGAGATCGTTCCAGAAATCACTGAAGAGCCTAACTACGCTGACGCACTGGCTGCAGTTAAATAATTTATCCCCTTTTTTTCATCCCGAAAAGCCGTTATCCCGCGGCTTTTCTTTTCATGCTCCCCTTTTACCGGGCTTAGTCCCGGTTTTTTATCTCATATCTACTTGTCTTATTATATTTTCTTGGCTAAACTTCCTCAACTATGTATTTATCAAAGGACACCCATGAAACATATACTATCTACTGCTGCCATAACGGCACTGCTGGCAACCGCTGCACAGGCGGACCTGACACGCGTCGAAGCCGGTCTTGGAAGCTGGAGCGTCACACCGTCGGGTGACCTGACCTATAACACCGGGGCGACGAATGAGAAAATTGACGTAAAAGACGACCTCGGTCTTGACTCTCAGTCAATGTCTTATGCATGGATCTATCTCAAACACCCGGTACCGGTCGTTCCCAACGTACGCCTGGAGTACAGCAACATCGATGTTGACGGAAGTTCCACCCAGACGTTTACCTGGGGCGGACTAAACTATGATGCACAGACACAGAGCGCCCTGAAGATCCAGCAGTACGATGTCGGACTCTACTACAACATCTTTGACAATACGTTCTGGACGACGATAGACCTGGGTCTGAATATCAAGTTCGCCGATATGAAGTTTGATTTCCGTGAAACGACCGGAACGCTTGACTCGTACAACGAAAGTGGTTCGCTTACCCTTCCAATGGCTTACCTGCGCGGCCGTTTTGAAGTTCCTGCGACCGACCTCGTTATCGAAGCGGACATCAAATATATCGGTTTTGCCGGTTCATCCATCTCCGACATGCGCATCAAAGCCGACTACACGCTCAGCATGATCCCGGTCATTCAGCCCGGTATCGAAGTGGGTTACCGCGTGCAGCAGTTCAAGATAGATGACAGCAGTGTCGATGTGAAGACAGACATCAGCTTCTCCGGTGTCTATGCCGGTCTGATGGTACGCTTCTAATCGCTTCCGCCCCTCCTTCGGGGCATCTCTGTGATACACTTCACGATCTTTCCACATTCACAACGCTATAATACGCATAACACACGTTCAAAAGGATAAGCATGAAAACGCTCCTCGTTTCACTCATGATTACATCATTTGCTATCGTATCACTGCCGGCAAAGACCATAACGACTACACTCAAGCAGTCCGAAATACCCGATATTGCGCTTAAAAAAGATTCGAAAGAGTATAGGAAGATAGTGATGGAAGCACAAAACGGTACAAAAGTCCGTGTTCTTCACCGTAAAAAAGAGAATGCAGAGAAAGGAGCTGAACAATGAGACGCACGTTTTCACATCTCGTTTTGGCCCTGCTGCTGCCGATGCTCTTCAGCGGCTGCTGGATTTATGTTAATGATCCGGTCTATCACAGCAATACCCTTACTATCGAGAACAGTATTGATTCACTCAATGATATACATTATGTCTATGTCACCCCCTCAGATGCGCTCTTATGGGGAGATGACCAGCTTGGAAGCGAGGTCCTCTATCCCGGGGATCAGCTGCAAATGGAAATTTACGACTGTAACCAGAATTTTGACATCTGGGTCATCTATGGTGATCTCTATGATGATTATTTATATGATGAGTATTTGGAGTGCGACACGGCGACAACCGTCATATTCACACACTAACTCTTTAGGTAGCGCCGGTCAATGATCTTGATCTCATTCTCCAGCGCGATACCGAACTGCTCGAAGACCCGCTCTTTGGCCAGTTTGATGATGGCGACTGCGTCCTCAAATGTTCCGCTTCCAAGATTGACCAGAAAATTGGCATGCACTTCGCTGAAAGCCATGTCGCCGATGCGGTGCCCTTTTAAACCCGCCGCTTCGATAAGCCGTCCGGCATAATCACCCGGCGGGTTCTTGAAACAGCTCCCCGCACTGGGGTTGTGAGGCTGGTTGGTCCGCATCTGCTGAAACATCTGCAAGCGCTCCGCACAAAACCCTCTCTCTATCTCGAAACGTGCTTCGAAGATAACCGCATCGATATCGGTAAAACGGTAGCCGTGAGCTATCTCATCTTTGGCGAGAACGCCCGCATCGGTCGTGATGCTCTTGAGGTGGTTGAAGATCTCGAACTCTTTCAACCCGGCATTCATCATGAGCATACCCCCTATAGTCCCCGGAAGACGGGAGAGAAACTCGAAGTTGGCGATATCGTTCTTCTTGCAGAACGAGACGACTTTGCCCCCGGGTGTCGCCGCACCTACGACCAGCTCGTTCCCGTCTATATGGATGTAACTGAAGGTCTTGGAGAGTGTCATGAGCGGAGGGTGTTCCGGGCCGACGAGGATGTTGTTCGCCCCGCCTATCATGTAGTGCTCAGGTGTATACTCCGTCTCTTTTTCGAGGACAAGCACCTCGGCGACCGGACCGACACGGATGGAACTGAACCTGGAGAAGTCGACGGTCTTGTGCGTCATAAAGCGCTACTGTACGAACATCGGTATCATGTTAAATACCTTCTCGGTAAAGTCGTGCATCGAATTGAGCATCCACGGCATCGTCAGGATGATGACGATGACGACGCCGATGATCTTCGGGATGAAGCTGAGCGTCATCTCATTGATCTGCGTCGTCGCCTGGAAGATACTGACCGCAAGACCCAGCAGCATACCCACCAGCAGTCCCGGCAGGGCAAGCAGCAGGGCGATCTTGAATGTCTCTACTCCCAAGGCGATGAGCTGCGCGTCCATTAGCTGTTCCTTAGCTCCGTATATTCAGCCGGGATCGTAAAATCTTCCGCATGGATGGGCTCATCGTAAAAACCGTGCTGATACCCTATCTCATAGAGTTTATCGATCGCTGCATACTGCAGAGGGCTCAGCGACACGGAGTCATCATTGGCATAGAGTTCAAGGTATTTGTCCAGTGTCTTCCCCTCGATACGTACCAGTTTCTCTTCGACCAGTTTCGCACAGAGCTCCTCTTTGCGTTCGCGCGCAACACGGACCGCTTCGGTAAGGACACTCTCGTACTCTATCGCTCGCGTAAGCGGCAAAGAGCGCCGGATCGCCATCCCGCCCAGCGGCAGGGGCAGTTCGGTTCCGGCAAGCTCCTGCCAGATATCCCACAGTTCGCGTTCGACTTCGAGCTCGTCGCTGAAGGTAAGAATGCTCTCATGGATAAGCACGCCCGCATCAACCGCGCCGCTGCGTACCGCCTCTTCGATATCGAGAAAGTTCATATAGGTGATGCGCGCATCGGGGTAGGCGATACGGAACAGCATCGCGTTAGTCGTATAACGGCCGCTCAGTGCGACTTTGAAGTTACGCTTGAGCTTACTCCCCTTGCGCTTGATGAGTTTCGGCCCGTAGCCCTCGCCGAAGCTGACCGCCGTGCGCAGCAGGGCATATTCGTTTCGGATGTGCGGATAGAGTGCAAAACTGATGGCCCCGATATCGTAGGTGCCTTTGAGCGCCTCTTCGTTAAGCGTCTCAATATCCAGAGCGATATTGTCAAACTCCGTATCTTTGGCACCGACCCAGCCGAACTTGATCGCATAGTACATAAAGATATCATCGGCATCGGGAGAGTGGGCAATCACCATTTTTCTCAAAACTTATCCTATATATATAATATTATCATTCTAATCAATTAAATTTTAACCAAAGAACGCTAAAATTACGCATTATTTTGTTCCACCATACGGCACAAACAAAATAGTAGGGCTTAAACATGTCATATTGCAATATTTGTATACCGATATGTCATAATGCCAT
>JBFEWT010000155.1:0-4249 GCA_041546225.1 Sulfurimonadaceae bacterium | reverse complement strand
TTAAAATACTTTCGATCTTGTTGACGATCTCTTCGATCTCGATATCTTTCAGGGTGTTCTCGTCGCCAAGACGCCCGATCTCAAGGTCTTTGGCTTCGTTTTGCGCGCGCAGTGTCACCACCTCGTTGCGCAGATGCTCATTCTCTTCTTTGAGTGCATGCAGATCCTGTACGATCTGCGTTACTTTTTCACTTAGTCGTGCAATAGCGCTCGTCTCTTCCATCTTGTTGTCTATCCTAATCATCTACTTTGCTATAATTCTACCATAATTAAGCAATTCAAGGGCAGAAATTGGCCAAGTTCGAAGTCGTCACCGAGTACAGTCCCGCCGGGGATCAACCCACTGCCATCGAGATGCTCGCGAGCAGCATCAACTCAGGCGCGCAGTACCAGACGCTCGAAGGAGTGACCGGCAGCGGCAAGACCTACACCATGGCCAAGGTGATAGAGCGCACACAGATGCCCACCATCATCATGACCCACAACAAGACCCTTGCCGCACAGCTCTACAGCGAGTTCAAAGGGTTCTTCCCCAACAACCACGTCGAGTATTTCATCAGCTACTACGACTATTACCAGCCCGAAGCGTATATCCCGCGTCAGGACCTCTTTATAGAGAAAGACAGCTCCATCAACGAAGAGCTAGAGCGTCTGCGCCTCTCCGCCACAGCCAACCTGCTCAGCTACGATGATGTCATCGTCATCGCTTCGGTCTCCGCCAACTACGGTCTGGGCGACCCCGAAGAGTATGAGAAGATGGTCCAGGTCATCACTGTGGGCGATGAGATCAACCAGAAACAGCTGCTCCTGCGCCTCGTCGAGATGGGATATGCTCGCAATGACAGCTACTTCGACAGCGGCCATATCCGTGTCAGCGGCGACGTGATCGACGTCTATCCGCCCTATTTCGAGGACGAGGCGATACGTGTCGAGTTTTTCGGAGACGAGGTCGACGCCATCTACACCTTTGAAGTGCTCTCAAACAAACGCCTTGAGACGAAAGAGAAGGTCACCATCTATGCCACCAGCCAGTTCAGCGTCGGCAAAGAGCGCATGGCGCTCGCCATCAAGCGCATTGAAGAGGAGCTGGACGAACGGCTTGATTTCCTGCTCAAAGAGGACCGCATCGTCGAAGCTCAGCGCCTAAAACAGCGTGTCGAGTTCGATCTGGAGATGCTCGAGACTACCGGCATGTGCAAGGGCATCGAAAACTACTCGCGCCTGCTGACCGACAAAAAACCGGGCGAAGCGCCCTACACGCTGCTGGACTATTTCGCGCTGCACCACGACGAGTACCTGATCATCGTTGACGAATCGCATGTGAGCCTTCCGCAGTTTCGCGGCATGTATGCGGGGGACCGCAGCCGCAAAGAGGTGCTGGTGGAACACGGGTTCCGTCTGCCCAGCGCACTGGACAACCGCCCGCTGAAAATCGACGAGTTCATCCACAAAGCGCCGCACTACCTCTTCGTCTCGGCGACACCGGCGGAACATGAACTGGAGATCTCAAGCGTCAAAGCCGAGCAAATCATCCGTCCGACCGGGCTGCTTGACCCGCCAATCGAGATAAAACCGAGCGATAATCAGGTCGAAGATCTGCATGACGAGATCAAAAAGAGCGTTGCGAAGGGGTATCGCGTGCTTGTCACCGTACTGACAAAAAAGATGGCCGAGGCATTGACCAAGTATATGGCCGACCTCGGTATCCGTATACAGTATATGCACTCTGACATCGATGCGATCGAGCGCAATCAGATCATCCGGGGATTGCGCGTCGGTGATTTTGACGTACTCGTGGGCATCAACCTGCTTCGTGAGGGACTTGACCTCCCCGAAGTCGGCCTTGTCGCCATCCTTGACGCGGACAAAGAGGGCTTTTTACGCTCCGAGACCGCACTGATTCAGACCATCGGCCGTGCGGCACGCAATGCAGAAGGGCGGGTGATCCTCTACGCCCAGAAGGTCACCGGCTCCATGCAGCGTGCCATCGATACCACCAACGAACGCCGCGCCAGACAGGAGGAGCATAACCGCCTCCACGGCATCACGCCGCGTACCGTCAAACGAAAGCTCGACGAGAACCTCAAACTTGAAGACACCGGCGAGCTTTACAATAAAAGCAAAAAAGCCGACAAGATGCCCGCAACTGAGCGCAAACGTCTGCTCAAAGATCTCAATGACAAGATGAAGATCGCCGCAAAGAACCTTGAATTTGAAGAGGCGGCACGCCTGCGCGACGAGATCATGAAAATCAAAAAACTATAGGATAATACCAACCCATGGAAGATATGCTCACCAACCTTGCCACTTACGGCTATATCGTTCTCTTTCTCTACTCGCTCGGCGGCGGTTTCATCGCGCTGCTGGCTGCCGGCGTCCTCTCCTATGCGGGGAAAATGGATATCACTACCGCCATCGCCATCGCCTTTGTCGCCAACGTTCTCGGTGACACCCTGCTCTTCTATATGGCACGCTACCACAAGAGCGAGATGATGACCTATTTCCGCAAACACCGAAGGAAACTGGCACTGTCGCATATTTTGATGAAAAAGCACGGTTCGTGGATCGTCGTCATGCAGAAGTTTGTCTACGGCATCAAAACGCTTATTCCCCTTGCCATCGGACTGACCAAATATGACTTTATGAAGTTTACGATCCTGAACGTCATCGGCGCGTTTATCTGGGCGATTGTCGTCGGTATGGGAAGCTACCTGGCCGGTGAAGTGCTGATGAACACCTATGACAGCATCGCCGAGCGCCCCTACCTCGCACCGGTCATCCTTCTGAGCATCCTCGCCATCATCTGGCTGTGGCTCTCCAAGGCGACGAAAAAAGCATAAGCGAGGCTTTTTTCGCTACGTTGAAACGCTGAGACCATAGAGTTTTTACTGTTGATAAATAAAGATGGAAAAAGAGGGACAGGCAAATGCCTGCCGGATAAAGAAGTTTCTAGAGTTGCGGACCGGCTGCAGAGTAGTCGAATTCGCTCTCTTCGCTCTGGTACTTTTTAAAGTTGTCGATGAACATCTGGCCAAGGCGGTCGCGTGTCGCGTCAAATGCATCTTTGTCTTCCCACGCATTACGCGGGTTAAGCACTTTCGTATCGACGTTGTCCAGTGTCTTTGGAACACGCAGGCGGAATGTGCGCGTTACATCGAACTCTACGCCGTTGATGGAACCGTCAAGGATTGCATTGATACACGCACGGGTATTTTTGATGCTCATGCGTTTACCTACACCGTATGCACCGCCTGTCCAGCCTGTGTTGACAAGGTAGACGTTAACACCGTATTTGTCGATCTTTTCACCAAGCAGTTTTGCATAGACTGTCGGGTGCAGCGGCAGGAACGCCTCGCCGAAACAGGCGCTGAATGTCGCGACAGGCTCCGTAATACCGCGCTCGGTACCGGCGACTTTTGCCGTATACCCGCTGAGGAAGTAGTACATCGCCTGCTCTTTGGTCAGTTTGCTGACCGGAGGCAGTACGCCGAAAGCGTCAGCTGTCAGGAAGATGATGTTCTGCGGATGGCCTGCATGCAGTGACGGCTCATGGTTTTCAATGTGCTCGATAGGGTAAGAGACGCGTGTGTTCTCCGTTTTTGAGCCGTCGGCATAGTCGACATTGCCGTTTGCATCGGCGACAACGTTTTCAAGCAGTGCCCCTTTGCGGATCGCACCGTAGATCTCAGGTTCGCTTTTAGGATCAAGATTGATGACCTTCGCGTAGCAGCCGCCTTCGAAGTTGAAGATACCGTCATCATCCCAACCGTGCTCGTCGTCTCCGATGAGTTTACGGTTCGGATCGGTTGAGAGTGTTGTCTTGCCCGTACCGCTAAGGCCGAAGAAGAGACAGGTGTCGCCGGCTTCACCGACATTCGCCGAACAGTGCATCGCAAGCTTGCCCTCAAGAGGAAGCCAGTAGTTCATCATCGAGAAGATACCCTTTTTCATCTCGCCGCCGTACCATGTGCCGCCGATGATCGCGATGTTCTCTTCAACATTGAAAAGTACGAACACTTCAGAGTGCAGGCCGTGCTCTTCCCACTTTTCATTTACTGCTTTACATGCGTTCAGTACCGTAAACTGCGGCGTAAAATCTTCAAGCTCACTTTCGGACGGACGGATGAACATGTTCTTCACAAAGTGCGACTGCCATGCGATCTCCGAGATAAAACGTACCGAACGTTTGCTGGCAGCACTCGCACCGCAGAAGACGTCGGTTACATACAGGTCATGCCCTGAGAGCTGT
>JBFEWT010000058.1:0-12482 GCA_041546225.1 Sulfurimonadaceae bacterium | reverse complement strand
GCCCCATCCGCGCCGAAGAGAGTGCAGCTTCAATACCGGCGTGACCCCCGCCGACTACGATGACATCATATTGCATATTAATTTCCATAGAGGCACCAAAAATGCCCTAAAATTTTTATATATTATTGTTGAAATTATACCTTGTTATAAAAGAGCAGCCGAATTATTTTCATCATAGCCCGCCCATTTTATAAAAAGTTAAAGCTCCAACATTCTAAAATATGGAAACTACATTAAAAGAGATGTAATGGCCGAAAAGAAAAAACCTACTGCAGAAGAGCTGTTTGAAGACTGGGAACCGGAGACCGTCGAATATGATCCGGAGATAGATGGTGACGAAGAGCACCCCATACGCGACGACCTCCTCAAAGAGAAAGAGGAGCTAAAAGACGTCATCACACGTCTGAAAGAGAAAAACCGCGGCAACCGCAAGATTCGCAGATAACGCGATGGAGCTAACCTTGGCTCCTTAGCACCCCTTAACCTCCGGCTTACTACAATTCGCAAAACCAACAATCGGAAAATCTATGATCAACGAAGCACACAACGCTTACAACAGCGGTGAGCATGACAAAGCATTCGCACTCTATAGTACCCTGGCCGAACAGGGCAATGCCGATGCACAGACCTCTTTGGGCTTTATGTACCAGCAGGGTCAGGGAACCCCGGTGAATGAAGCCGAAGCTTTCAAGTGGTATGAAAAAGCGGCTGAACAGAAACAGCCGTATGCACTTTTCAACCTCGCACTGCAGTATGCCAACGGGACGGGCGGGGCGCCGCACGACCAGTTCAAAGCCCATGAACTGTTTATGGAAGCCGCCGTACGCGAAGTACCGCCGGCCATGTACGAGACCGCACTGATGCTAGAGCGCGGCCTGGGCTGCGTTCAGAACTTCTCAGAAGCGGCTTTCTGGTACGAAGAGGCGGCAAAGCGCGGCCATACGGAAGCGTTTAATAACCTGGGTGTTCTCTATAAGGATGGGCACGGTGTGGTGCAGGACTATCAGCGCGCCTATATCTGTTTCGCCCGCGCCGCCGAAGCCGGTCTGGCCACGGCACAATACAACCTCGGCCAGCTCTATGATCAGGGGCTCGGTGTCGAGCAGGACCATGATGTCGCACTGGAGTGGTGCCGCAAAGCGGCCTACGGTGGACACGAGAAAGCCAAAAGCATCATCCGCAGCCTGCAAGAAGATGGTAAAATAGTCTTTTAGAGCATATTCTCACATCAGGAGCGACAGTATGAAACCGCGATACAGTGATGAACACGCACGATTCCTTACCTACCTTAAAGCCGTCGGAACCGGTCCCAAAGGCAACCGCGACCTTACTTCCGATGACCTCAGCGATGCCTTCGAACTCATTCTCAAGCAGGCCGTTCCTGCGGAGACCATCGGTGCATTCCTCATCGGCTGGCGGGTCAAACGCGAAACGACCGAAGAGTTGCGCGGCGCTGTCTCGGCTATTCATAAATATCTCCGCCACTCGCATCCGCTGGAGGGTGTTGAGCTTGGCTACCCTCTTGACGGCAAGATCAAGAGCGCGCCCGTCATGCTCAAAAGTGCCGAACTGCTCTCTTCGCTCAAGGTGCATGTCGCGGGAGATGACCGCCAAAGCCCGAAGTTCGGCTATAACCCGAAGCAGTTCCATGAAGAGATGGGCTTCACAGACAATGTGAACTATCACGACCGCCGCATCTTCGCCCCGGAACTTTCACGCCTCACGCCGCTGCGCAACAACCTCGGCCTGCGCAGTGCCATCAACACCATCGAAAAACTCAACTTTCTCGCCCCGACAGCACTGATAGGTATGCACCATGCCCCCTATTTCGACCTCTATGCCGAACTCTATGCGCCGCACTACGGCAGGCTGCTCATCATCCAGGGCAGCGAAGGGACCCCCGAGGTGCTGAAAAAAGCCAAAATGGTGCTCATCGAGAACGGTGAACGCCGAAGCATCAGCGTCGACCCTGAAGCGTTCGGCATCACCCCTCTTGCGAACAGCGATGAGAGCACGATTGAGCAGATGTGCCGTCAGCTCGAAGACCCCGATGAGAACCTCCAAAAGCTCATCACCCTCAATGCCGCCATCATCGGGTTTGCCGCCGGGATGTTCGAGAGTGTCGAAATCGGCTATAATACGCTAACTAACAACTAAAGAGGCAATGTGTTTACAGGTCTGATACGTGAAATGGCAACCATCAAAAGTTTTAGCGGCTCGCGGCTCGCGCTGCGTGCGGAGCATAAACCGAAACTCGGAGACTCCATCGCCATCAACGGTACCTGCCTGAGCGTAGTGAGCATTGAAAGCGACGGCTTCACCGTCGAACTCTCTCCTGAAACACAGAAACTGATCGCTACAGAGAACCTGAGCGGCAAGGTCCATATGGAACCCGCCATGCAGATGGGCGACCGCTTCGAAGGGCACATCGTCCAGGGACATGTCGATACCGTCGGTACGGTCAGCAGCATCAGCAACAACGGCAACAGCTATGACGTCTTCATAGAGGTCGACCCGAAGTTCATCGCCTATATCGTTCCCAAAGGTTCCATCACCATCGACGGCGTCAGCCTGACCGTGAACGAAGTGCATGAGAGCAGTTTCCGGCTCACCATCATTCCCATCACCATGCGCGAAACGCTCTTTGGAAGCTACAAGAAAGGGAGCCGCGTCAATATAGAGACCGACATGTTCGCCCGCTATATCGAGCACCTTCTCAAACACCGCCAAGGCAGCCTCGACTGGGATACCGTAGACCGGATAAGCGCCCTCTACTAGCTTATGGATACCAAACACAAAAAAGCCGTTGCGCTGCAGTATGAAAAAGCGCGTCAGGGTGCGCCAAAAGTCACTGCCAAGGGAAGCGGCACCATTGCCGAGCAGATCATCAAAAAAGCCGAGGAGTTTGATGTCCCGCTCTTTATGAACAGAGAGCTTGTCGACTCGCTCGTCCATCTCGATATTGATACCGAGATCCCGCCTCAGCTCTACGAAGCAACGGTGGAAGTCTTTATCTGGCTGATGCGCTGCGAGCAGCAGCGCGCCGCTCAGTCGTGATCTTCCCACATCTCCTGCGCGACGATCACCGCTTTCACCTCGACATCATCGTTGATCACTGCGCTCATCATGGAGCTGTCAAGACCGAACAGCGTACGATCGATCACCCCGCGCAGCACCAATGTCGCTTCATGCCCGTCCACCTCGAATGTTTCAATCGAAAACGGCAGAAGGTGCGAACGCTCTTTGATCGTCACTTTCACATCGGCGGTCTTCTCCGAGACGCCTTCTGATAATACCCGTATCTGCGGGTACGTTCCCGCGTCAAAGAAGTTTGCGCTGCGCAGGTCGTCATCACGTTTTGCATTCTGCGTATCGATTGAAACGGCGTCCACCGTCCCGTCAAACTTCACCAGCGTCCCTTCCTCGGCCACGATGTAACCGTCAAACTCGTGAAAACTTCCCTCTACCCCGACAAAGATCATCTTTGTCGCTTCGAATGTGATGGCGGAACGGCTCTTGTCAACCTGATACTCCGCCGCCATCGCCATAACGGCTATAACTAGAAACAGCAGCATTCGCATAATAAATCCTTATATGACTATATTGTTGTCAGCTTAGTATACAAGAAGTTAAAAGCGTGTAAAAATTATAAAGTAGAGTGGTTCTGTCGGTGCTCAGTCAAGATCTGCATCATGCAGTGGCGCCACATCGGGGTTACACCTGATTTTATGCCCCATATCGACCCTCGAAAAGCGTGTCAGATCTTTTTTTGAAGCCACCGTGGCATCTCGGAAGCTTTCGCCGCTGTTCACATAAACATTAAAGCCGTTTTCATAGAGTGCCAGACGCGTTTTCAGCGCCGTGGAATACGTCGTCACGATGCCATCGTCACAGATGAGCCGCGAGATATCTGCGAAATACTCTGTTGTCCACAGAGCCGGGTTGGCAGAGGGGCTGAATGCATCCTGGTAGACGATGTCGAACTTCTCTGTACAGCTCTTCAGATATGCACGCGCATCGCCTGCAATGACCTCGATGGAAACGCTCTCGTCATCGTAACGCAGTGTTTCGCTGATCGCGTGGACTATGGGGAGAAAAGGCTTGAATATTTCAGGATAGGTAAAGTGCCTGAGAGAACGTACCAGCTCTTCATCCATCTCGGGAGAGACGATACGCACCTTTGTCTTCAATCCCTGCTCTTTAAGATAGTAGAGCGTGGCCAATGTATTGAACCCCAGACCGAAACAGATATCAAGAATACAGAGTTCTTCTTTGTCTGAAAGCATGCTTATTGCAGGTATGACATGTTTTTTCAGCGATTCGTTGAGTGCACCGTCTTTGGTGGAGTGGTAATGTTCATCGAAACGTACAGAATAAGCGGTACAGCTGCCGTCTTCGCTTTGTATCAGACGGTTGGTCTGCGAATCAAATGCGCTGTTCACAGCCTGATCTCCCGCACCACCGTCTTCTTTGGTATGCGCTTTATCATCATGCACTCTTCCGTTCAACCATACTCCTCTGCGGACGCACCTTCGTGCATAATCCGAATTATTTCGACAATGTAGCATGAAACGCTTATGAAAGCAAATACGTTGCGATGCCCTGCGGCGGGCACGACGCCATTGCAGCTGCACCCGGCCTTGCGGAACACCATTTTGTTTCGATTTGCTTATAATTTGTACGATAGATATCAGCTTAAACAACATCGAATATTTTTTTTATTATAATCGATACAAATTGCTTAAAGCAAACTGCCAAAGGTAGCTGAATGAAAAGAGTTCTTATAGTCGATGATGTCAACTTCTTGCTTGAATTTGAGAATGCTGTGATCAAGCAGCTTTCAAAAGAGACCGGGACGACTATCAACGTTGAAGAAGCGTCAAGCATAGAAAAAGCATTGCAGAAAATTGCGGAAAACGACTACGATTCGATGGTCCTGGATATCAACCTGCCTGACGGGCTGGGGATCGACATTGCCAAAGCTGCCCGAGAGAAAAATGCCAATACGCGCATTGCCATGCTGACCATATCGCCCGACAGCTATGATGAGTACCGTGAATATTTTGATGTCTTCATGAAAAAACCGGTCATACCGGATACCTACAAAGAGGTCATGCGGAAGATGCTCAATCTCTAAAGAGCATCAAAGCTCCTTCACTTAAGAGCATCCTCCAGAGTCTTTTTGAGCTCCTCTTTCTTAAACGGCTTTCCAACACAAATATCAAACAGCGCATTCTCTTCCTCTGTCACCATCGGGTCACCGGAGATGTATACGGCATGGATCGGTTCGAGTCCCTGTTCCTTTTCCGTCGCACGGATCTCACGAACCACTTCCAGTCCCGAGCGTTTTGGCATCTGCTTATCGAGATAGACGAGGGAGTACGGCTCTTGCGTCTCGACGGATTTTCTGTACAGCTCCAGTGCAGCCTCTCCGTCCATGACCGTATCGATCTTGCAAAAAGCGTTCTCGAGGATCGAGCGGATCAGCTCGATATTGATGCGGTCGTCGTCCGCCACAAGGACTTTGACCACTTTGCCCGCAGAGACGAAGGTATGCAGCGTGTTGGCATAATAGCCGTATTTTGAGACGATGTTGAGATCCTGGCTCTCTTTATCGTTAATCAGCGACATAAATGCCTCTTCCACCACAAGCAGTTCCACAGGCTGCTTCTGCACTGCAGCACGCACCTGTTCATCCAGTTTGTTCTGAAAACAGACAAGGTGCGTGATCTTTTCGGATATCTCGCTGCCCTGCTTCAACGCCACGATCTGTTCCTTCGCGAGCCCCATGCGTATGAGGTAACGTGAAATAGTCTGGGCGACAGAGAGGTTTTCCTGCTTTTCAAACAAAATTCCGACCTGCAGGTTCTGAGACTTCAGCGGTTGGAAAAGCGGTGTTTTATTGGCGACCTTGACCGGCATATCAAAATAGAACGTACTGCCGGCATCGACTTCGCTGCTCAGTTTCAGTTCGCCCCCGAGATCACGTACATACTCGGCGCTGATAGAGAGCCCCAGGCCTGTACCGCCGTAATTGAGACCGGTGCTATCGTCAGCCTGCTTGAACGCTTCAAAAATCTTCTGCTGCTGCTCTTCGGCAATACCGATACCGGTATCTTTGACCGCAATACTCAACTGCTGTGATTTGGGATCAAACTTGACCGAGAAATCGATCGTCCCGTTTGAGGGAGTGAACTTGTAGGCATTGCCTATCAGGTTCATGACGACCCGTTTCACTTTCATATCTTCCAGCACCACTTCTTTGGCGATTATGGGATCGATATAGACATTGAAGCTGATCTGCTTGTCCGACATGTTCGCCGAAAATATGCCCGCAATATCCGCAAAGAATTTTGCGGGATTGAGCTGAACCGGCTTAGACGCTGCGCGTTCTTGCTGCGAAGAGGTACGATCAAGGATCGACGTCGTCAGCTGATTGATGAACTGTGCGCTCTCCTTGGCATTTCTGACATATTGCAGCAGCCTTGGGTTCTCAAGCTGATCTTCGAGCAGTTCAAGGAATCCGTACAGCGTATTGGCCGGCGTCCTGATATCATGTACTGTATTGGAGAGGAAGGTCAACAGTTCGTCCGGGGCCTGGTTTGGCTGCTCGTTCTGCTGAATCGCTTCGACTTTTTCCACAACACTGTCCGAAGCGCTTGAAAGCAGACGGTCGCTTACATAAAGACGTTCATCCGCTTTTGAGAGGATCTGCGGATGCATACGGTAAAGCACATTGATCAAAAAAGGTGCCAGCGCCTCAAGCAGCTCCATATCCTGTTCTTCAAAGTTCTTGATCTTCTTTACGGAGGAGTAGCCGGTTACCATTCCTACAAGCTGGTCGCTGTCAAACAGCGGAAGGATGATCTTGGATTTCATCCGTATATCATCAGGGTTGTCTATCGCCGGACGGTACTCTTTTTCACTGGCAAGGTAATTATAGATGCCGCCGCTGAGTGTCAGGAAGCATCTTGCCAGGACTCCCTGCTGCTCCAGCATGGAGAGCTCGCGAAGGGTCCCCTCGGCACGTTCACGCAGGAGCAGCGCCCGCTTGTCATCATACACCCAGACCGAGGCGTACTCCGATCCCAACAGTGACGCAACAAGCTCTTCTAGAATCGTGTTGGTCTCTATATTACCGGCGGCGGCTTCGATTTTCTTCGTCGTCTCATCAAAAAGGCGTCTTAACTCTTCGGGCTTCATCGCTTCCATAATTACCCTATCTCTTCTAATGTTTAATATAACAGACACGCTTTTATCTTAAAGAGCGGCCTATCCTCTAACTGATAAAATTATAATGAAAAAAACGTTTTGGCAATGTAGGAAATTTCTTACAGACGTGTCTGGTTTGTCTATGATACTATGTCGTAAAACTGAGAATGAAGGAGTCATACATGGACAGACCAACACCTACAGATGTCGAACATGAAGTAACTAATGTCGATATGATCGTTTCAAAATCGGATGCGGAGGGGAATATCACCTATACCAATCCGATCTTTATGAAGATTTCAGGCTACACGCAAGGCGAGTTGCTGGACCAGCCCCACTCGATTCTTCGTCATCCTGATATGCCGAAAGTTATTTTCAAGTATCTCTGGGACAACATCCAAGCGGGCAAAGAAGTCTATGCTTACGTCAAGAACCTCTGTAAAGACGGCGGTTTCTACTGGGTATTGGCACAGGTAAGAGTAGCGACCAACCCGGACGGCTCTTTCAGAAACTACGTTTCGACCCGCAAGCAGATGCTGCCAAATGCCCGCGAAGTCATCGTACCGCTTTATGCAAAACTGCTGGAAGCCGAAGCGAGCGGCGGCGTCGAAGCGTCCGAAAAAGCACTGATGGATTTCCTTGCTGAAAACGGTTCGGGTCCTGACTCATTCAATGATCTGATGCAGCAACTTAACAAATAACCCTAGAAGGAATTGATATTATGATTGATTTTGAAAAATCTATGAAAAAACTTGGCACCGTCAATGGTTACCTCGGTTCAGCCGTACTGAACTACACAGGTGAAACACTCTATATCGACAACGCTCAGACCGGTACCGATATCCCTTACTCGGCAAGTATCTTCAATGATGCTTTCCGTATGATTTCCGAGTCTTCTCTTGACGTCGGCTTCAGTGAAGCATCGTCGATCGAAGCCAAGACCCATGACGGGCACGTCTTTTTGATCAACAGTGCAGGCGAATTCAGCCAGGACACTTTTTCAAAGATCAACGTCTTCGCTATTTTCCGTGATGACGGTAACATTGCATTGGCAAAAATGATCATGGACAAAGCCTCCAAAGCCATGTCACAAGAGCTAGCACGCCTGTAACCAAGGCCGTGCCAGAAAAACACTGGAAGGTTGCATCATCAAAACGCTCTATCTAATACGCCACGCAAAATCAGACTGGAATGACCCTTCCGCCAGCGACATGGAACGGGGATTGACCCAAAAGGGACTCAAAAGTATTAAAACGATGGGTTCATATCTGATGCTGCGCGGTATCAAACCCGATCTTATCCTTTCAAGCTGTTCGCTCAGGGCCCAGGAAACAGCCGACGGTCTTGCAGAGCAGATTGACTACGAAGGCAAGAAGTTCTATCTTAAAGAGCTTTACCTGACATCTCCTGACACCCTCAAGGAAACGCTGATGATGCAGGACAACCAATTCGGCACGATCTTTGTAGTCGGGCATAATCCGCAACTGACGGATTTTGCCAACATGCTGAGTGATGAACATATCTCGAAAATCCCGACGCTGGGCATCGTCGCTCTGAAACTTCCCATCGATGACTGGAGCGAGCTAGACAGCGTGCATGCGGAAATAGACTTTTTTATCTATCCCAAGCAATTTAAATACTTCATGCCCAAGCAGATCAGAGCACAGCTCGGAGAAGAACACTAGGGGCCGTCCTCATCGGCGCTCAGTGCGAAACAACCCCCTGCTCAATCGCGTAACGCAGCAGCTGTGCCGTATTGGAAAGATTAAGTTTTTCCAAAATCCGGCTCTGGTAGGTCGAAACGGTTTTCGGGCTGATCTGCAATTCTGCCGCGATCTCTTTAGGCGTTCGGCCCTCCGATATCAATGAAAAAATCTCAAATTCCCTTTTTGAAAGCGTCTCGAGCGGTCCGGTATCGGATTTTTCCAAACTGGTACCGTATTCAAGGTTGTCAGAGAGTAGATCACTGATATATTTTTTACCCGCAGACACCTGTGTGATCGCTCTTATCAACTCCTGAGAGATCACCGACTTGTTCAAATAACCCGAAGCACCTGCCCTGATTGAGCGTACCGCATATGACTCTTCACTGTACATACTCAGGATAAGAGTGGGGAGATCCGGATACATCTGCTTTACCTGCTTGATGGTCTCCAATCCGTGACTGTCGCCGAGGTTCATATCGAGTATAAGCAGGTCATAACAGTTCTCGGAGAGAAGCTGCATCAATCCCGCCAGCGATTCCGCCTCGCCGCTGACCTGCATATTGTCATGCGCTGCAATCAAATGGGCCAATCCGTTGCGGATAATCTCGTGGTCATCCGCTATGACAATACTTATCATAATCACCTTCTTTCTCTCTTAGGCTATAATTCTAACACGAACTGCATTTACCCTGGCACCTTTTCAAACAGAAAGTGTGTGAAAAGAACGATTCAGGGCATACCGGCAAAAGGCTCAAAACGTGAAAATCATCGATGAGACATTGGCACTTGCCAGAAAAGAGTGCGAGAAGTTTCAATTTGACACAACCCAGACAGAAAAAATGCTGGCGGCGGGAAGGCGTGACCTGCAGCGCGAACTGGGCAGACTCGAGGAACTGATCCGGCAGCAGCCTTTTCCCCTGGAACAGATCCATCATTCGCTCCACGCGCTCAAAGGCCTTTTCTTATTTATGGGGAACCCTGCAGCATCCGAAACATGCGCTCAGCTCGAGCAGCGCGGGGATGCACTTGTAGAAGATGAGATACTAAAACTGCTCAGCAGCTGAAGACCTAACTCGATTTACATGTTTTTATCACAGCCATTTTATGTATAATGTATATTATAGTCATAACGGGCCTGCAAACACTTAAAATATTTTGCCCACTGAGGATACAATGCTTCCAATTTCGGTTCTGGTAGTCGAAGACGATCTGCTCTCACTCCAAATGCTTTCTGACTTGCTCGAAGAGTCTGTTAGCGAAGTCTATCGGGCACGCAACGGGCAGGAGGCGCTCGAAGTTTTCGAAAAGCACAGACCCGACGTCATTACCAGTGACATCCATATGCCCAATATGAACGGCATCGAACTGCTTAAGGCGATCCGCCAGCGCGACGCCAAGATCCCTTTCCTACTGATTACCGCTTCTGAAGATGTCTTGGAACTTCCCGAAGCCATCGCATATAATATCACCCTCTTCTTGCTGAAACCGCTGCGTGTTGATACGCTGCTTGACAAGCTTCAGGAGATCGCCGAGAACAAACAGCGCGACCTTGCTATCCAGCAAACCTTCGATCTGCTCGAGCAGCATGAGCACATCGTTGACATTTCCTCCATTGTCTCAAAAACGGACCTCAAGGGGCGCATCACCTATGCAAACGACCTTTTTTGCGAATTGAGCGGCTACACCAAAGACGAACTGATCGGGCAGAAGCACAACATCGTACGCGACCCCGCTATGCCGGCATCCACATTCGCCGACCTCTGGCAGACCATCACCGCCAAAAAAATCTGGCAGGGAGTGATCCACAACCGCAAAAAGAACGGAGAGCGCTATTCCGTTCAGTCGACGGTCGCCCCCGTTCTTGACATCAACGGCAACATTACCGAATTTATCGCCTTCCGCCAGGACGTCACGGCGATCGAACATGCCAAATACGAAGCGGAAAAAGCTTCACGGATAAAATCGGAGTTCCTCGCCAACATGAGTCATGAGATACGCACCCCTATGAACGGTATGCTTGGCTTTACGGCACTTTTAAATAAGACAGAGCTCAATGAGCAGCAGCGCCAATACCTTGATATCATCAACGGCAGCACGGCCATGCTTATGGGAATCATCAACGACATCCTTGATTTTTCCAAAATAGAGAGCGGGAAACTTTCCCTTGATCTGCAGCCTGTCAACCCTTTTATCGAGTTTGAAAAGACCACCAAACTCTTCAGCGCAAAAATGCATGAAAAAGATATCCTCTTCAGGGTCCAGATCGACGCTTCTATCGGCGAATGCCTGGTATTAGACCTTCTGCGGATGCAGCAGGTGCTTTCCAACCTGATCAACAATGCACTGAAGTTCACCCCCCAGCACGGAGAGGTCACGGTCACATTGCGCGCATCGCGTTCAGATGCTGCTCAACAGACCCTGCATGTCAGTGTCAAAGACAACGGCATCGGGATTCCCAAGGAGAAGCAGCTGTGCATCTTTGATTCCTTTTCACAGGCCGACAGTTCGACGGAACGCGAGTTCGGCGGAACGGGGCTGGGGCTTTCGATCAGTTCAAGCCTTGTAGCGATGATGGGAGGCGAACTGCAGATCGCCAGCGAAGAGGGTCAGGGAAGCGAATTCTTTTTTGAGATCCCTGCGGCACGCTGCGATGCGGCCGATACATTGTCAAGCAGAGTGGGAGAGCATCCTGTCGTCTTTGTGACCTGTCCAAAGAGCGATATGCAGCAGGTCGAGCGCGTCAGGGAACATTTCAAGGCCCTCGACATCTCCCACATCCGCATGCAGCCATTCTGCGCAGAGATGAAACTTGACCGCAATGTCCTCTATATCAGCTTCTGTCCCGAAGGAGAGGAACTTGAACGCTCCGCCAGGGAACAAAAGATCAGGCTTATCCTTGCCTGCAGCCAACCTTCAGTCGAGGATGACGTCCCGTCAATTGTGCATATTCCGGACCTTAAATACAATTTCTCGACACTCTACAACGCCTTCTTCAGGCTTGCTTCTCCCAAAACCCTGCTGCAGCACGATGAGAGCAGCAGGCATACCTCTTTCCGCGGCAACATCCTTGTCGCAGAAGACAATCCGGTCAACCAGCTGCTCATCAGGGAGTTCCTTGAACTCCACGGTATCACACCCGATATCGTCGACAACGGTCAGCAGGCATACGAAATGGCCTCACGCAATACCTATGACCTTATCTTCATGGATATCAATATGCCGCAGACCAACGGTATGAAATCCCTTCAGATGATACGCGCCGACAAGATCGATACGCCGGTCATCGCATTGACAGCCAACGCCATGATAGGGGATAGGGAAAAGTACATAGCCAGCGGCTTTAATGACTATCTTCTTAAACCCATCACCCTTGAAGCGCTGCACCGGGTCCTGAATCAGTATCTCGTTCCGGTAACGCAGATAAAAAAAAGTACATTCTGCCGCCGTCAATGAAGAGAAGAGTGGCAGCCTGTTCGATATAGAACTTCTTCGCGCCACCCTGCCCTTCTCCGATGAGACTATCCACCGCCTGCTCATTTCATTCAGCACTCTGCTTGACGAATC
>JBFEWT010000217.1:0-1799 GCA_041546225.1 Sulfurimonadaceae bacterium | reverse complement strand
ACTGTTAATAAAAATTATTTAATATTCATTATAATAATATCACATTTTCTTCTGGTGCGTTTTATAGTTACTGAAAAAGAGTCTGTTTTTTCTAAATGGCTTCAGTCATCTGTTATAATCGCACAAACATTTAAAGGAGTCTCATGCGCTTAAGCCGACGCAGCAGCGAGTTTTCCCAATCAGAGATCCGCTCCATGACCCAGGAGTGCACCCGTGTAGAAGGTATCAACATGGCGCAGGGTGTATGCGATCTCGAGGTGCCCGCTGAAGTGATCGCTTCAGCAAAAGCGGCAATGGACGCAGGGACCAATATCTATACGCCGACAGAAGGGCTTCCGGCGCTGCGCAATGCCATCGCTGCGAAGATGGAACGCTTTTACGGCGTCAAGATCGAGGGCATGCGTAACGTATTGGTCAGCGACGGGGCGACGGGAGCGTTCTATGCGGCCTGTCTGGCACTGCTTAACCCCGGTGACGAGGTCATTATGTTCGAACCGTACTACGGCTATCACCGTGCGACCCTGCAGCTTGCCGGAGCCGTACCGAAGTTTGTCCGTCTTGAGGCACCACAGTGGCAGCTGGAGATGGCGACGCTGGAGGCCGCAGTGACAGAGAAAACCCGTGCTTTGGTTATCTGTAACCCCGCAAACCCGAGCGGAAAGGTCTTTACCCGAAGCGAACTGGAGCAGCTTGGCAGTTTTGCCCAGAAACACGATCTTATCGTCTTCTCCGACGAGATGTACGAGCATTTCCTCTACGACGGGGCCGAACACATACCGGCGATGGCCATTGAGACACTGCGCGAGCGTACCGTGACCATATCGGGCTTTTCGAAGGTCTTCAGTGTCACGGGATGGCGCCTTGGATATGCGGTGGCCTCGGAAAAGATCATTGCGGCGATGGCACATTTTAACGACCTGGTCTATGTCTGCGCACCGGCACCTTTGCAGATCGGTGCAGCCGAAGGGCTGGCAAAGCTTGGAGATGACTACTATGAAGAGCTGGCGGAGGTACACCGTATCAAGCGCGATCTCTTCTGCGATGCGCTGCGTGACGCGGGCTTGACGCCGAGTGTACCGGCGGGAGCATATTATGTCATGACGGACATCAGTGCATTGCCGGGGAAAGACGACCGCGAGAAGGTGATGTATATACTGGAAAAGACGGGTGTCGCCGCCGTGCCGGGGAGGGCATTCTACCATGATGATGCAGGCAGAGAGCTCTGCCGTTTTTGTTATTCAAAGCCGATGGACGTACTGGAAGAGGCCGCGAAGAAGATACGCACGCTTAAGGCGTAGCGCCTAATCGAGCTTGCATGAGTGTGTCGGCAGCTGCAGGCCGAGCACTTCATCGAGGATGATCTGCAGCTCCTCTTTTGAAGAGCCGGCGAAACTGTTCTCCAGGTACTTGTTGATCCCTTTCCCCGCATGCTCGATTATAGGGACGATCTTGATACCGGTGATCTCGGACATAAAGTGCGAGCTGTCGCCCTCTTCATAGGCGTGCAGCAGGGTTGAACGTGCGAAGTTGTTGAGTATGTGGTAGTAGATGTGCAAAAACTCCGTCTCCAGCACTTCGAGTCCGAAGAGATGGGTACAGATCTTGGACCATTCGTGCGAGGCGATGGGACGGACCTTGTCCGGACGGATACGGATGCCGATCTCCTCTTTGATCTCGCGTCTCAGCGCTTCGATGAGGGATTCGTACTTTTCCATGGTGCCGCCGGGAAAACCCATGCGCCCGTCCCAGCGGTCGATCATGATGATCGCTGGGCACTTTATATGTTTAATGTCGTCGTT
>JBFEWT010000037.1:0-16977 GCA_041546225.1 Sulfurimonadaceae bacterium | reverse complement strand
TTAGGTGATGAGACGATCGGTACCAGTGCGACATCAGGATAGTCCGCTGTGAACTCCGGCATGTTTGTCGGAAGGCCCGCACCGGTGATGATGATGTCGATCCCTGCTTCACAGGCATCAGTAACGACACGGCCGTAATCGTTGATAGCATAAAGGATGTTGGCAGCAAGAGGCTTGTCGCCGCAGATCTTGCGGGCATTCTCTATAATCGCTGTAAACCCCTCTTTGGAGTAGAAGTTCTCCGCGTCGAGCGGGCGGTCAGCAACAAGACGTCCGGCATACTTCTTATCTTCATAATAACCGGTACCAACAGCACTGATTACACCAAGACCGCCCTCTTTCGAAACCGTTCCTGCAAGTCTGTCCCAGCTGATACCGACACCCATACCACCCTGTACTATGGGCTTTTCAATGGTATATTTACCGATTTTAAGCGGTTGATAACTCATGATTTAACCTTTAGACGTGCAAACTTGCGTTTGCCTACCTGTAAAATATAGTTCCCGCCCTCAAGCTGAAGCTGCTCGTCGGAGACTTTCTGTTGATCTATTTTAACAGCACCTTGCTTAATATCTCTTCGTGCCTGAGAAGTTGACGGCTCAATGTTACAATCTACTAAGGCTTTGGCGATCCAGACCGGGCCGTCAAGCTCAAACTCCGCGATATCGCTCGGGATCTCGCTTTTCGCATGTACGCGGTCAAACTCCGCTTTGGCTTCAACAGCTGCATCCTCGCCGTGGAAGCGTGCTACGATCTCTTGTGCAAGCAGCTCTTTTACCTTTTTCGGATGCAGGGAGCCCGCTTCCACTCCGGCTTTGACTTCGGCGATCTCTTTAAGGCTTTTGGCACTGAGCAGTTCATAATAACGCCACATCAACTCATCGGAGACACTCAGTACCTTGCCGAACATATCGTTAGGCGCATCGGCGACACCGATGTAGTTGTTAAGGCTTTTGCTCATCTTCTGAACACCGTCGAGGCCTTCGAGGATCGGCATCATCAGTACCGCCTGTTCTTTGCCTGTCTCATAGGCACGCTGCAGATGGCGGCCCATCAGAAGGTTGAACTTCTGGTCGGTACCGCCTATCTCGATATCGCTTTGCAGGTGAACACTGTCGTAGCCCTGAAGCAGCGGATAGATGAACTCGCTGATCGAGATGGAGGTGCCGCTTTTGTAGCGCTTCTCAAAATCATCACGCTCGAGCATCCGTGCGACATTGAATGTCGTCGTCAGCTCAAGCATCCCGGCCGCACCGAGAGGATTGATCCATTCGGCGTTGAAAACGACATCGGTCTTTTCGGGATCGAGTATTTTAAAGACCTGCTCTTTATAGGTCTCCGCATTACGCTCGATATCTGCCGGCAGCAGTTTTTTCCGTGTTTCGCTCTTGCCCGTAGGATCACCGATCTGCGCCGTGAAGTCCCCGATAAGGAACTGGATGCGCGCACCGTATTTCTGGAATGTCGCAAGCTTTTGCAGAAGCACGGTATGACCCAGGTGAAGATCTGGTGCAGTCGGGTCGAAACCTGCCTTGACCGTATAGGTTTTCCCCTCGTCACAGTAGGCTTTTAAGAGCTTCTCTATACGCTCCATGTCGATAATCTCGGCACTGCCTCGTCCGATCTCTTGTAACGCTTCTTCTAACATCTTTTTCCTAATTCTTTAATCTTGTTTTTATCGGTATGCATCATCTGTACGGATGAACTGAATGATCTTGATTTTTTGCTCAATTTTAGCGCGCAAACGGTTAAGGTCGCCTTCTGATGTGTGGAATTCGATCTCACAATACTGGATATGTTCTTCCTTCTCTTTGCCGAGTTCGATACTCCCGATATCGATACCCAGCTTTGCAAGATGGGTGAGGAATCCGGCCAGCGCCCCTTTGGAGTTATGCATGCTCGCTATGAGGTGGTAATGGTGGATATTCTGCTGCTGCCACCTCACGAAAAGCATCGGTTCATGCGCCTGCATCTTTAATGCCGCGTTCTTGCACATCTTATGGTGAACGTGTGCTTTGTTCTTGTGATGGAACGCGACTATCTCATCCCCGGCCTTCGGATGACAGCAGTAATCATATACCACGTCGTTAACGCTTTTATTGGTATATATCTCGACGCCTGCGAGCTGGTACATCTTGAGTTTGAAACGGTGACGTGAGAGAAAGCCGCGGAAACGGCTGTTCTGCCCTATCTCTTCGATATAACGATGCAGCACTTCTTTAAGATGGTCCACGTCGCGCGGGATCTTATGGCGCTTTTGTACACCGGCGCAGCGTTTAAACCACTCTTCAATCCGGGTCGGTTTGAGCCCCATGACCGTCGCCAGGATATTGACACCGGTTAGTGCGTCGATATCGCGGATACGGTTGTTGCAGTTGGCCTTCATATGGCTTTTCGCCCGTGAGGTCTTAACGGCATCGATCCAGGTACAGCGTGTGATCTTCTCCTCAGCGGTATTGACCTTGACGATGTCGCCGTTATGCACTTCACTCAGCAGGCTCGCCTTCTCTTTGTTGATCAGGCAGCTTTCGGCACTGTCGCCGACCTCGCTGTGTATGGCATAGGCAAAGTCAAGTGCAACTGCGCCGCGCGGCAGTGTATACGGCTTGCCTTTCGGTGAGAAGACGCTGATGTCTTCGCTGTAGAGATCGTTTTTGATAAGCTCGTAAAAGTCCTCCACCGACTCGTTCTGGTATTGCAGGTTATGGAGCCAGTCAAGGTTGACGTTCCCGCCGTACTTGTATTTCCAGTGCGCCGCGACACCCAGTTCGGCGGTCTTGTGCATCTCGTAGGTCCGTATCTGCACTTCATAGATCGCCGTGTTGTCAAAGACCGTCGTGTGCAGGGTCTGGTAGCCGTTGTCTTTGGCTATGGCGATATAGTCCTTAAAGCGTGAGCTCAGCGGCTTGAAATGCAGGTGAATGAGCCCCAGTACCTTGTAACACTCTATAGGATCTTTTACAAGGATGCGTATAGCCAGCAGGTCCAGTATCTCATCAATACCAACCCCTTTGCGCTGCATCTTCAGGTAGATGGAGTAGCGGTGTTTGACCCGGCTCAGGATCTCGAAATCATCGCTGCAAAAGCCGTTCTGCTGCAGTACTTTTTCAACTTTATCTTTGAAATCATGCAGCTTATTGCCGATAGCATGGTAGTTCTCGTCAAGGTAGTTGTCGATGGTGTGCTTCTCTTCGGGGAAGAGATAACCGAAACTCAGGTCTTCGAGCAGGTTTTTCATGAACGACATACCCAGACGGTGCGCGATCGGCGAGTAGACGACAACGGTCTCTTCGGCGATACGGTGCTGTTTATGCGGCGGCAGGGCATCGAGTGTCATCATATTGTGCAGGCGATCGCACAGTTTTACGACAAGGACACGGACATCTTCAATGGAAGCGAGCAGCATCTTTCGAAATGAGAGTGCAGAGACCACCAGCCGTTCATCGGAGTTCGACGGGATCAACTGTGCATCTCGGATGGTATCGATCTTTGTCAAGCCTTCGACCAGATGCGCAACATCTTCGCCATAGTCACGGCTGACATCCTCAATGGTTATCTCCGTATCTTCGACAATATCATGCAGCAAAGCCGCAGTCACCATTGCCGCATCTTCGGTGATGGAAGCTACGATACCGGCGACAAGAATAGGGTGAACCACATAAGGCTCACCGCTTTTTCTGAACTGCTCCACATGTGCCGCTTTGGCAAATGTCAGCGCATGAACAACAGCATCGGTACGGGGGATATGTGAAAAGAGGTAGGCCGTGGCCGAGTCGACATCGTGAATATGTCTGATTTTTTCAATTTCTACTTGACTCAAACCAGGACCTCGTTATAGATTTTTTACGCTTTGTCTACGAAGCCTTTAACGCTAATAAGGCCCTCAGCGATCTCCATCAACGCCAGATCGGCAGGTTTCATCGATTTTGGATCGATATTCAGTTTGCTTGCTGCACCATTGTGCAGTTGTTCTGAACGTTTTGCTACAGCAAGTGCCAGCTGATAGCGGTCAATGTTTGCAACTTCAAGTGCTTTCGCAGTTAGTTTTTCCAGTCTCATTCAATTCTCCTTGAATTATTTTACGATCGAACAGTTACTCAGGTCACCCTGAACGATTTCCAGCAGGTTACCCGCTTTGAACATGTCACATACGATGATCGGCAGTTTATTGTCTTTCGCCAGTGCGATAGAGGTATCGTCCATGACTTTGATATGGTCTTCCAATGCACGCTCATAGGTAAGTTCCTGCAACTTGACCGCATCATCGTACTTGTTAGGGTCTTTGTCATAAACACCGTCGACCTTGGTCGCTTTGATGATCACTTCCGCACCGATCTCGACAGCACGCAGTGTCGCGGCGGTATCTGTTGTGAAGAACGGGTTGCCGGTGCCTGCAGCGAAGATAACGACGCGCCCTTTTTCCAGATGGCGTCGTGCACGGCGCACGATAAACGGCTCTGCGATCTCTTCCATCTTGATAGCCGCCTGAACACGGACATTCAGGCCCGCATGTTCACATGCTTCCTGCATTGCGACAGCATTGATGACTGTAGCGAGCATACCCATGTAGTCACCCGACGTACGCTTGATAATACCGTCTTGGGCAGCCGTCACACCGCGGATAATGTTTCCGCCGCCGATCACCAGACCGACTTCGATACCCGCGTCGGACAGTGTCTTGATTTCCTGAGCAATGTACTTAAGGATCTGCGTATCAATGCCATGACCGTTCTCACCGGCCAGTGCTTCACCGGAGAACTTCACCAAAACGCGTTTCTTGCCCATTTGAAACCTTTATCGTTATATTTATAAAAATCTGTGAATTATACTCGATTTTCTCTTTGATAACGCTTTGACAATTTGCATTTATTGAAATGCTCCCTTCCAGGCACTCTTTTTAATACCCTTTATTATGCTGTTTTTTCGTAGTCTACACGCCTTGAGCCGAGATAGCGGTATGCGTCTAATAGTTCCGTTGCGTCCTGGCTATATTGCAGTTTTTCATTTTTTCGACTGCACGGAGCAAGATGCTGTCAACCGTATCCTCAATACTCAGCTTTCGCGCGATGCCGTACTGGACCTCTACGGGCTTATTGCCGTGTACGTCTATTTCAGAGGCGGCACTGACAAAGCGGCCTGCTGTCAATATGTCGTCATCGAGGCTGTTGCCGAGCAGGACCGCACCAAATGCCTTTCCGCACAAGCGGCCAAATATGACATCGCCCGGCATCACCGGCTCCACCAGCCTGGAGAACTCTTTAAGGACTGCGTCACCGGCGAAGTGGCCGTATTCGCTGTTGATCTTCGGGAAGGACGTGATGTCGAAGACGACGATGGAAAAGCCGCTCTTCTTTTCATGCGCCTGACCTAGCTGTTTTTCCGCCTCTTCGAAGAACGTACGCCGGTTATACGCCATGGTCATAGGATCATACTTTGCAAGCAGCTCAAGCTGTTTACGCTCTTTGCTGTTTTGGATATGTACATGGATCCGTGACTGAAGTTCGACCTGGTTAAAAGGTTTATTGATGTAGTCGGCGCCACCGGAGTCAAACATCCGTGTCATCTCATCACTGCTGATCGTTTCATAGATAAAGAGCACCGGAATCTTCGCCGTCTGGTGTTGGAGTTTAAGCATTTTACAGAGTGTATGACCGCTTTCTCCAGGGATCATACCGTCTACGATCACCAGCTCAGGCGTCTGCTCTTTCGCATATGTGAGTGCATCCTCATGGTTGCCGATGAACTTCAGCTCATAACTGTCGAGCAGCTTCTCCAGGATCTTGATGTCAAGCTGGTTCTCTTCAAGAATAAGAATTGAGGGGGTATCACTCATACACAATGCCTTTTCGTTAGGGGAAAGTGCTGTATTATATTATAAATTGTGCACTTTTAACAAAAAGTTCTCACGTTTTTTTCTAATAGTGCGGAAGCAGGCCGTGCAGTGCAACGACTTCGCCAAAAACGATAATCGCCGGCTGATGCGCCGTTTTGGCAGCTTCAGGCAACGCTTCAAGCGTCGTGACAACCGTCTTCTGCGTCAGGCGCGAAGCATCGGAGATGATCGCTGTTTTCAGTGTCGGGGAAGCGCCGCTTCTCAGCGCCGCTTCGCTGATCTCTGCCGCACGCGAAAGCCCCATAAGCACGATGGTGGTATGGTTCGGCATCTTAAGCAGGTCGATCCACTCCAGGTTGACACGGTTGCCGGCAAGATGTGCCGAGACGATGGACATATTTGTCGCATAGCCGCGTGCAGTCGGGGCTATACCCGCACTTGCAGGCCCGGCTATCGCTGAAGAGATACCCGGTATGACCTCAACGGCCACCCCCTCCCGGGCCGCTGCTTCCGCCTCTTCCGAACCGCGTCCGAAGATATAGGGGTCTCCCGATTTCAGACGGGCGACCTCCAGACCCTCCTTCGCCTTTTCGATCAGAAGCGCATTGATCGCTTCTTGCGTGACACTGGGTCTGCCCTTGCATTTTCCAACATAGATCTTCTCAACCTCTTCAGGTATCAGTGCAACGATCTCTTCGCTGATAAGATGATCGATCAGCGCCACATCCGCCGAACGGATCAGACGATACGCCTTCAGCGTCAACAATTCGGCATCACCCGTGCCGCATCCGATCAGGTAGATGTGCCCGAGCTTTTTGGTAACACTGCTGCGTACCTCATCGGAACGGATGACCCCGTTAAAGCGCTCGCGCATCGCCTCTTCGGCGGCTTCTTTCAGTCCCCGTGGCAAAAAGCGCCTGATCTTGTCACGGATCGACTGCGCCATAGCGGGAGAAGCGCCGCTGCTGCTGACGGCGATCTTGAGAGGCCCCTCTTCGATCAATGCCGCAAAAAAGAAATCGCACAGTTCCGGGCGGTCTACGACATTCAGCATAAAGTCTCTTCTCTTCTGTTCGCCAGTCAGCATGGCGGTGACAGCCTCATTACCGGTGGCATCGATGACGATGCGATAATCAGCGATCACTTCAGGCGATGCCGAGCGTGCGCTGAAGAGATGCCCGGCAGATGCGAACGTTTTACTGCATTCAAGTGCAACAACATCAAAGTCTATACCGTTACGTGCCATCACATCGGCCTTCTGTGCAGCGACGTTACCGGCACCGATCAGCAGGATCCTTGGGTTGTGCAGTACAACAGGCAGTGTCTTGCGCATAGGCTTTTTCCTTCTTTTAAATATCTGACATCTTAGCAGAGGCTTCTCAAAATATCCTGTCAATCCTGTATAAATTTTATCCTTAGTGTATAGAGATACCGCACTTATCACTGATATATTTACAAAGCAAGTAAAGCCTGTTTCATTGAGGATACTTAAGCTTTCTTCACCTATAATGGTTTCAAATATGTTTTTCAATTCCAGACAAAGGATTAAGTATGTATCAATGGATAACAGGTGCCTTGTTCGCCCTGCTTGTTTTCACCGGCTGTTCCACTATGAAAATCACCACCGATCATGATCCCGAGTTTGCCTTTGAGTCCCTGAACAACTACACACTCCTTGTTCAGCAAGAGAAGAGCATCGACTCGCTGACCCAGGGGCATATCACCCGGGCCATTCAGCAGAACCTCGACACGAAGGGCTATCTCGAAACATCCAAGGAAGAAGCCAACTTCTATATTCTTTTCCAGGTCGACGTGCAGGATAAAACAGAGGTACAGACGACCTATGAAGCATGGGGTATTCAACCCTACCCGTATTATCACCCAAGCGGCAAACTCATCAGACCGCCACTGACGCCTTCACATCACTACATCGACCCGTTCAACGTCAGCATGATGGTCGGTACGACCCAGACCTATGAGTACCAGGAAGGCAAACTCATCGTCGACGCTTATGATCCCAAAAGTAAAAAAGTCGTCTGGCGCGGTATTGCCAAAGATGAACTGCGCGACTTCAAGAGTGCTCAGGAAAAAATCGACTATATCAACAAAGTGATCACACACCTTTTCGAAACCTTTCCAGCCCATACAACAGGAAAATAATTGGAGTGGTTTCACCTATTCTCAGCTAAGAAAGAGGCACGCCGCCACTGCTTCGGCCGGGGCATCAATGCCAGTGTCAATCCCAACGAGCCAGTACTTTATCAAGCCTCGTCCGATGCCTTTATGCAAAACGACACGCTTGAAGCATACAGCAATTTCCTCAACTCTCTAGAGAACTTCAACGGCGAAGAGTCCACCGGGAACATCAAGGTGGAACACGATGAGAACACCCTTCATTTTGAACTGATCCAGGGCATTACACGCATCATCGGTACCGTTACCAAAGAGACCATTGACGCCTACTGCCTCATCACCAAAGCAGACAGTCTGCATGTCGCGGTAAAACGCCGTCTGCTCGAGCGCAACTACGAGATGACCTACAGCCGTTTTCATGTCAAGGATGGCCAGGCCGTACTCAAGATCCATCTGGACAATAAAACCATGACCCCGCAAAAGGTCTTTTTCCCGCTGCGCGAACTGGCCCTGAACGCAGACTACGAGAAGGAGTTCATTGCCAGCGAGTTCGACAAGAACAGCCTGCTGGACATGGAGCACGTCACACCCCTTGACGACGAAGAAAAAGAGCTCAAATTCCGTTTTATGAAAAGCTGGATAGAAGAGTGCGACGAGGGTATCAAACGCCTCCCATCCAATGACAATACCGGGATGATCGCCTTTACATCACTGACGCTGCTGCTGCAGATCGATTATCTGCTTGTCCCCAAACTGCAGGTCGGGCGCAAGATCACCGAACGCATTGCCGACTATTTCAACAATGACGAGAAGCTGATCGAAACAAAAAACGCGGACCTGCTCAACTATATCGCGACACTCGCAGCAATGGAGTATGAAACGTTTGCTCCGCAGCTCTATACGACACCGATGACCTTCTCTCCCATGGAACGTACAACCCACGAAGAGGTCAGTCTCTTTATCGAAGAGACCCTGAACAAGATCCGCTGGTACAAGAACAACCGTTATCACCATATCATCCCGACGATCTACCGCTATATCGCACTGCACCTGCTCTATAACTACGGGCTCCATCCCTCTTTGCAGGCGTTGCTGCATCTCGTTGTCGAGGTGCAGCACACCACGTTCTTCAACGCACTGGGCTACGATGTACTCTACCACGAAGAGCAGCAGAAGTTTGAAAAACGCCAAATAACTGCACGTATTGAAGAGGCCCTTGAACCCTACCAGAAGCAATACAAGGAACTGAACGCCTTTGGGAACGAACTCGATTACAGTTCGCCGGAGAGTTTCAACCACAGCTTTTATACGCAGATCAAACACCTAAACTATACCGAGATATGATGAACACACAACGCATACTTGAAACCTATATCGACAGTATCATACAGATAATGACCCCCTATGGCAGCGGGAGCGGCTTCCTAATCGACGGCATGATCATAACCAACTCGCATGTCGTCGGGGGACTGAACGAGGTCGTTATCTCCGGTAAAAAGATCACCCGGCGGGTCGCACATGTCATTTACGACGACCCCAGTTACGATCTGGCCTTTATCGATGCGCCGCAGATCCAGGTCAAAAACACCATCCGGCTCTCATTTGAACCTGTCAAAGACGGGGACACGGTCATCGCCATCGGCCACCCATACGGCCTCAACTACACTGCAACAGAGGGGATCGTCTCCAAAGCCGCACGCCTGCAGGGCGAGCTGGAATATATCCAGATCGATGCCGCCATCAATCCCGGCAACAGCGGCGGTCCGCTGCTCAATGAAGACGGAGAGGTGATCGGGGTCAATACCTTCATCATCCAAAACTCCAATAACCTCGGTTTTGCACTCCCGCACTACCACATCCAGGAGGCACTGGAAGGTTTCAAAGCAGTCGGCGAACACGACATCATCCGCTGTTTCGCCTGCAAGAACCTCGTCAAAGAGCGCGAGATAGAAAATGACTACTGCCCGCGCTGCGGCGTGAAACTCGATGTCGCCAAACGGCGGCGAGAAGGCTATAAACCATCGGGAACGGTCAACCTGCTCGAAGAGATACTCGAGGCACTGGATGTCGATGTCGCTTTGGCCCGCCGCAGCCAGCGTACATGGCGCATCGAAGAGGGCTCCGCAAAGATCGATATCAACTACTACGACAACGGCATCATCATCGGAGACTCCGCGCTCTGCCGCATCCCGCAGAACAACATCGAAGCGATCTATGACTATCTGCTGGCCGAGACGAGCAAGTTCTCCTACCTGCAGTTTTCCATCAACGAAAACGTCATCTATATCTCCTACCTCATCGTCGACTCATCATTGACCTTCGATGAGGGGAAAGTGGCCTTCAAGCGCCTCAAAGAGTTCGCCGACAAATACGATGACATCTTAATAAAAGAGTTCGGTGCCGTAGAGCTCAAACGCGACGAGGATGAATAATATGAGCACAAAGAACCATCACATCAAAGAGTATCTGGACTATTACTGCTCCTTAAAGAGTCCGCCGGAGTTCGCCGTCATGCTCAAAGGTTCATGGGGTTCGGGGAAGACATGGTTTATCCAGCAATATATCGAGACTCTGCGCAAGCAGGGCTTTGACTGCCTCTACACCAGCCTCTACGGGGTATCGTCATTTGACGAGATAGAGGATGATTTTTTCAGGCAGATGCATCCGCTGCTGTGCGACAACGGCCTGCACCTCACAGGAAAGATCGTCCAGCATGTGCTCAAGGAGTCCATAGAGATAGAGAACGACGCCGCTTCGCTGCCCCCGTACCTGCAAAACTCCGACCGCCATATCCTCTTCATAGACGATCTTGAACGCTGCAAGCTTCCCATCAACGAGATCCTTGGCTATCTCAATGATTTTGTCGAGCATAAAGGACTTAAGGTCATCATAGCGCTCAACGAAGAGGAGATAAGCGACAAAGAGAGTTACCACCGTCTCAAAGAGAAACTGGTCGGCCAGACATTTGAGATAACATCCGATACCAACAGCGCGCTGGAGCGTTTTATCGCCAACCTGCACGCTCCCGACCTCAAAAAGATCCTGCAGCTTAACAGCGATACTATCGCCACGCTCTACCACAAAGCCGGCTACAACAATCTGCGTCATCTCAAACAGGCGGTAATGGACTTCGAGCGCTTTCACCATTTCCTGCCGAAAAAAGCACAACAGCTCCCCGAACTGCTGGTTACGCTGATGAAAGAGCATCTTGCCTTTGCCTTCGAAATACGCAAAGGGTCGCTGGCTGTCACCGATATCATGAACCTCTCAAATGCCCACAACCGCCAGCTCTTTTCCGATTTTGAAGATAAAAACTACAAAACGCACAGCGAGACATTTATCGAAAAATATGCCGATGTCGATGTCACGAGTCCCATCATCGGTCTGAACAATATGAAAGAGTTCTTTGAGACCGGCATCATCGACCCGCAAAAGCTCTCAGCCTCTATCGAGAACAGCAGGTTCTTCGTACATGAGAACCAGAAAGAGTGGCTCAAGCTCTGGCACTATTTTGACCTGAACGATGAAGAGTTCCACCAGATCTTCTCCCGTGTACAGCAGAACTATATGGAGAAAAAATATACCAAGACCGATGAGCTGCTCCATATATACGGGCTCTTTTTGGAACTCTCGTTCAATAACCTGTACGATATCGATGCCGCTTCCATTGTACAGGAGGCCAAAGAGCATATCCAGCAACTGAAAAACGAAAACCGTCTGCACGCAGGGGTGGGTGAGACAAGAGAAGAGAACTATACCCATCTTCAATACCACTCTTCAGACACTCCCGAGTTCAATGAGATCGCAACCTTCCTCGGGCAGATACAAAAAGAGGCGCTGGTCGAGCAGATGCCGCAGATCACCCATAACCTGCTTATACTGATGCGCACCGACAGTTCAAAATTCTGGAATATGATCGCCGAGCAGAGTTCTGATGGCTACCATGACCAGATCATCTTCCCGTATATCGATACGAAGACCTTTGTGAAGCACTTCATCAAAGCACAGGATATGCGCAAGATCACAGCAGCCATAAAACAGCGTTACAAGTCGGAGTTTATGAATACGGTCCTGCTGCAGGAGCTTTCATGGCTGCAGGAGGTGCGTGAGCTTCTGGTCCTGGAGAGTCACAGAAAACAGGGCGAGCTCAGCGGCTATGTCCTGCTCAAATGTATTAAAGAGGGGTTCGATGTCGCCATCAGCCGCTTAGAGCGCGCTGCGGTCCACGACTTCTAGGTATCACTTTCGCGCTGGGATATCTTGGCGACGATCTCCTCTTTTTTGGCAAAATCGGCCCCCATGCTTATAATGAAAGAGGAAGCTTCCTCAAGGCTCAGGGAGGTGCGGATGGTCAGCTCCTCTTTTACCATGATGGTATACCCGCTGGTCGGGTTGGGCGAAGTGGGCACAAAGAGCACGCTGACATCCCCGTGCCGGTTCAACAGATAGGCTACCACCCAGACATCCTGCTTGGGATACTCGACAAGCACCACCTCTTTTTTACCGCTCTCATCGCGGCCCGAGAGCATGTTGGAAAGTTTTTTCGAGACGGAGTAGATGGTACGGATGGCCGGGATATGCTCAAAGATCGTATCGATCAGCGAGACGATGAACGATTTGCCGTAGCGCTCGATAGAGTAGCCAAGCACGATAAACAAGACCAGAACAGCCGCCATCAGTCCAAAAGTGACCGCGATCGAGTTGGTGACCCCGTAGAGGCTGAGATAGGCACTCAGGCCAAGGTCTTTGATAAAGTTCACGACAAGTATTACCAGTATGAGCGGAAAGAGGGACAAGCCCCCGACAAAAATATAGCGCATCAGCTGTTTTAGCATGCTCGGACCTTTTATGCTTGGCTCTGTGGGATGACGTACCCGAAGCGATTTTTTCAATTATAAGCTCTTTTTCCTTTAAAATCGTGGCAGCCCGCCCGATAAAAAAGCCTCAAAGCTATCTTAGACTACAATTCCCTGAAACTATAAGCAGATAACTTTTTTACAAAGGAATAAGGATGGGCAAAGCACCTTTTTTAAACTTCACCATCGATCTTGAAACATTTATTGAAACCCTGCAGCACCGGCTTGATGAGAACCGCCGTATCATCCTCGACCTGCTCGGGCAGCACGACAAGAACTATGCCAATTTCATCAAACCTTTCGAGATGCTCGACGAAGAGCTCGACCACCTCTTTACACCGCTCTCGCATATTAACGCCGTTAAAAATTCAGAAGCGACGCAGAAGGTCTACAGCGATGCCATCCCGCTGCTGAGCGAGTACTCTACAGAGATCGGTCAGAACCTCGCCGTCTATGAAACCGTCAAATCGATAAAAGCCTCTGAATACACGCAGCTTAATGACGAGCAGCGCCGTGTAGTCGATCTTAACATCCTTCACTTCGAACTCAGCGGCGCCCATCTTGATGATGCTAAAAAAGCACGCCTCAAAGAGATCAACCTGCGCAAAAGCACGCTTGCCAACGACTTTTCCCAGAACCTTCTCAACGCCACGGGTGCCTTTGAATATATCATTGAGAACGAAGCAGATGTCGCAGGCATCCCGCAAAGCGACCTCGAGGATGCCCGTTTCGAAGAGGAGGGAGCGACAAAATACCGCTTTACACTCCAGATGCCCTCGTACATCGCCTATATGACCTACGGTCCCAACAGCGAGATACGCGAAGCCCTCTACAGAGCCTATACGACCCGCGCCCCTGAAAATGCAGCGATCATTGACGAACTGCTCTCGCTGAAACAGGAGATGGCACAGCTGCTCGGCTTTAAAAGCTACGCAGAGTATTCCCTTGCGACAAAGATGGCCCCAGATACCAAGAGTGTCATCGGCTTTCTCGATGAACTGGCCGAAGCATCGCATGCACAGGCCCAGCATGAGCTCGAAGCCCTAAGCGCCATCGCTCCGGATCAGCTCAAAAGCCATGATACCGCCTATTACGCCGAAAAACTCAAAAAAGCGAAATATGATATCGATGAAGAGGAGTACCGCCCCTACTTTGAACAACATATGGTCATAAAGGGCATGTTCACCTTTTTAGAGCGTCTCTTCGGTATCACGTTCACTGCTGTCGACGTGCCTTTGTGGGATGAAAAAGCATCGGCCTATGACATCTGCGTAGACGGTGAAGTACGTGCTCGGCTCTTAATGGACCTCGAAGCGCGCAAAGAGAAGCGCGGGGGTGCGTGGATGCACAACTGGCAAAGCCACTGCACCGATGCGCAGGGGGTTGAGCAGCTTGCTTCAGCCTTTGTCGTCTGTAACTTTCCTTCGTCGGAAAAAGGGCCGTCGCTGTTGCGCCATGATGACATCGTCACCCTCTTCCATGAGATGGGACACGCACTTCATCATATGCTCAGCAGCGTTAATGAGAACGGTGTCAGCGGGGTTAACGGCGTGGAGTGGGACGCCGTCGAGTTCCCCTCGCAGTTCCTAGAAAACTTCGCCTATGAGCCTAAGGTCCTGAAGCTCTTTGCCAAGCACTACCAGAGCGGCGAAGTCCTCAGCGACGAAATGATCGCCAAACTCGAACGCGCCAAAAACTTCCAGTCTGCCATGTCGATGCTGCGCCAGCTTGAGTTCGCCACCTTCGACTTCAAACTCCATATGCAACGCTATCAGGGCGAAGAGGTGCAGCAGTTGCTTGACGCTGTAAGGGAAAAAACCGCACTGCTCAAACCTCCCTCATATAACAAGTTCCAAAACGGCTTTTCGCATATCTTTGCCGGCGGCTATGCAGCAGGCTACTACAGTTACAAATGGGCCGAGGTACTCAGCGCCGATGCCTATTTTGCCATTGTAGACCAGGGAATATTCGATACGCAGTTAGGCAAAGACTACCTGAACATCATACTCGACCGCGGCGGCAGTGTCAGTATGCGCGAGCTCTTTAAAGAGCTCATGGGGCGCGACCCGCAAACACAGAGCCTGTTACGCCTGAGCGGCATCGAATAATGCGCTTACTGTTGGGCCTGGCTCTTCTTTACACTGCCCTACTTGCAGGAGGAAACGTGAAAATAGCAACCTACAACGTAGAGAACCTCTTCGATCTCACGTTTGACGGATCAGAGTATGTCGAGTATATTCCCAACTCATCGTGGCAGTGGAACGCCGACAACTACAGAAAAAAACTGCACAATCTTTCGCGTGTCATCGTTGACATGGATGCGGATGTCATCGCTTTGCAAGAGGTAGAATCGCTCGAAGCACTCCGCGGTCTTAAAGCCGAGCTGAACCGCAAAGGGCTCTACTATGAACATCTCGCATTTGCCGGTAAAAAGAACACCACCGTCAAAGTCGCGCTGCTCAGCCGTCACCCGGTCGCCTACGCCAAAGAGGTGATGGTGACGGCCGGGCGAAAATACCGCAACATCCTGGAAGTAAAACTGCTCATCGAAAACGAGCCGCTCTATCTCTTTATCAACCACTGGAAATCAAAGTCCGGCCCCGAAAGCAGACGTATCATATCAGCCAAACACCTTAAAAAGCGCATTGATGAACTGGGTGCTGAACACGCAATTGTACTGCTGGGCGATTTTAACAGCCACTTTGAAGAGTACCGCACATTTTTGCGAAAACGAAAACACAATGATACCGATGGCGTCACTGGCATCAACCATGTCTTAAAAACGATAGACAAGGGTGAACCCGTGACCCTTGAAAAGCTCAAAAACGATTCGGATCTGCTTTTCAACCTCTGGTATGAACTACCAAAAAAAGAGCGCTGGAGCCATAACTATTACGGTAAAAAAGAGGGACTGGACCACATCATAATATCGCATGGCCTCGTTGATGACAGAGGGGTAGAGTATGTAGAGGAGAGTTTCAGACGTTTTGCACCCTCCTACCTTTTCAAGAAGAAAGGACTCTACCGCTGGCAAAAGAGTAAAAAACACCCCAAACACCACACCGGCAAAGGCTACTCGGACCACCTGCCGCTCATTGCGGAGTTCAAGGTCGTTTCTAGAGACACCAATCAATAGTACCGATCCCCTCTGCCCTCAGATAGTCATTTGACTTGGAAAATGGCCGGGAGCCGAAAAAGCCTCTATAGGCTGAAAGCGGCGACGGATGGGGTGCCGTTATTATATGGTGCTTTGACGCATCGATAAGCACGCTTTTTTGCTGTGCCGGCTTCCCCCACAGAATAAAAACAACACTCTTCTTCTCTTTACTGATAAGTCGTATGACCGCATCCGTAAACGTTTCCCAGCCGCGGTTTTTATGCGAATGTGCTTCAGATGCGCGAACGGTAAGTACCGTGTTAAGCAAAAAAACACCTTCTCTCGCCCACTTGACAAGGTTGCCGTTTTGCGGGATATCGCAGCCGATATCATCATGCAGTTCGGTAAAGATGTTTTTCAGAGAGGGAGGAAGCGCGATACCCTCTTGCACCGAGAATGCCAATCCATGCGCCTGATGCAGACCGTGATAGGGGTCCTGTCCGAGTATCACCACTTTTAACTTCTCAAACGGCGTTGAATTGAATGCGTTATAGATATCATTACCGGAGGGGTAGATCGTATAGTGCTTCATTTCATCGAGCAAGAATGCGTTGAGAGATGCAAAATAGGGCTTTTGAAACTCATCATAAAGACGTCTATTCCAACTCTCTTCAACTATTGGTTCCATCGACACCAAAACCCCTTACGCTACTTGTTTATAACATAGTAACATGTTTTAGTTTTACAGCTTTAAAAGAGTATACAAGTCACTGGAGATTGCACTTTTAACAACTCGGAACATTTCCGCTGTCGCTTGCATACTCGTAGAAAAAATCAAAGAGGTGGGGTATATACTTCTCTTTAACATGTTCCACCTTCGGGCAAATTACAATCAGCTCATCTGCCAGCTTCTTGGCCGCATAGATCTCCTCCCACTCGCGTTGCGAATGCTTAGCGGCGATCTTTGCCCCGTTCATTGCGCAACCGGCCTTGAATTTATTTACATATAGCTTCTGACCTTTTAGAACATCTGCAGATAATGATGTAAGCATGCACAT
>JBFEWT010000142.1:0-4721 GCA_041546225.1 Sulfurimonadaceae bacterium | reverse complement strand
GCCGACATGGAGAGGAAGTCAACATGGACATCCTGCATATCAACCGGGATCTTGCCGACTGCCTGAACCGCATCGGTGTGGAAAAGGACACCCTTCTCCTTACAGATCTCGCCGATCTCTTTAATAGGGAAGATCATACCCGTTTCGTTGCTCGCCCACATAACAGAGACCAGAGCGGTCTTGTCTGTAATGAAACTCTTTACGGTATGCGCTTCGACAATACCCTGCTCGTTAACCGGAAGGTAGGTGACTTTTACGCCGTTCTCTTCAAGGAACTTGCACGTAGAGAGGACCGAAGGGTGTTCAACCTCTGTGGTTACGATGTGGTTCTTGTCGCCGTTTAGGATCTTATCGGCCCAGATAGCCTTGAGAACCCAGTTATTTGACTCAGTTGCACACGAAGTGAAGACGATATCGTCCGCATCCGCTGCATTAATTGCCGCATAGACCTGGTCGATCGCTTTTGCGATCGCCGGGTGTGTTTTCGTACCGAACTTGTGAATGGAGTTCGGATTGCCGTACAGTTCGCTGAAGTACGGCATCATCGCTTCGACAACCTGAGGGTCTACCATTGTTGTGGCATTGTTATCCATATAGACTTGCATATTTTCCCTCTGTTTTTGGTTTCTTTTTTTAAAAAAGACTAATTTTGTCCTCTTTTAGTTTTGAGATGATAATTCATATGATGTTAGATTATGCTTAAACATTTTTTATATTATTATTGATTTAAGATAAAAAATGTCCGATTTAACCGGAGAGTATGAAGAAAGGTGCCTGTACTAGGGGGTTTGCAAGCTCTAAGAGGCGGAAGGCTGCGTTTGCATAAGCCGTTGCATTTCAGCGACTGCCTCTTCATATGTTGTCACGAATGTCGCTCCCTGACTCAAAAAGCGTTCCATCGCCTCTTTCTTGTCCAGGGCTTCGTCAAGCTCTTTGTCGCTCCCTTTGACATAGGCGCCGATGCGGATCAGCATCTCGTTTTCACGCAATAAAGAGTAGAGACGGCGGAATTTTCGTGCCGCTTCGAAATGCTCGGGGACGATAATGTCGTTCATCACGCGCGATGCGGAATTGAGTATATGTATAGGCGGGTAGATACCGTAATCCGTGAGCTCGCGCGAGAGTACGATATGACCGTCGAGAATAGAGCGCGACTGATCGGCGATAGGATCGCTCAGGTCATCACCTTCGACAAGGACCGTAAAGAAAGCCGTAATGGAGCCCTGCCCCTCCTCTTTTCCGGCACGCTCCATCAACTGCGGCAGCAGCGTCAAAGATGAAGGCGGGTACCCTTTCGAGGTCGGGGGCTCGCCAAGGGCAAGGCCTATCTCACGCTGCGCCATCGCGAAACGCGTCACCGAGTCCATGATAAAGAGCACATCCTGCCCCTGCGCCTTGAAGTGCTCGGCAACGCTCATCGCAGCAAACGCGCCATATTTTCGCATCAGCGGAGAGTCGTCACTGGTGGCGACGACGATGACCGTGTTCTCAAGGTTGCCCCCAAGGTTCTTCTCGATGAACTCGGGGACTTCCCTGCCCCGCTCGCCGATAAGGGCGATGACCTTGATGGGTGCGACGGAACCGCGGACGATCATTCCCACCAGTGTCGACTTGCCCACCCCGCTGCCGGCAAAGATACCGAGTTTCTGCCCTTTACCGCAGGTGAGCAGGCCGTCGATACTCTTGACGCCGACACTGAAGACCTCGTCTATCATACCGCGCTTCATCGCGGCGATGGGGGCTTTCATAATGGGCTCGTGCTTATGACAGGCGATACCGCCTTTGCCGTCAATGGGGCGCATAAACGGGTCGACCACCCGTCCCAGCAGGGCGTCGCCGACGGGAATGCTCATACCGTTTTTACTGCGGTAGACCTTATCCCCCGAACGGAACCCTTCGATAAACCCGAACGGGGTAATAAAGAAGCGCGCACCCTCTACCTCCGTCACCATCCCCAGCGTTTCGTCACCGCTGCTTTCGGAAATGATGCTGACCGTGTCTCCGATACTGACCGTATCTCCGATGCTGACCTGCAGCCCCTCGGCAATGATGATCGTCGCACTGATCTTGGTAACGGTACCGAACGATATGGAGAGGTTCTCGGCGGAGAGTTTAGACTTGAGGGATTTAAGCGGCATTTAGTAACGCGTTCCCGCCGGCGCATTGATAAGGTTGAAAAACTCGTTTCGGGTCTTCTCGTTTTTCTTGAAAAGACCGCGCAGTGCACTCGAGGTCGTCGTAGAGTTGATCTTCTCTACCCCGCGCATCTCCATGCACATATGACGCGCCTGAATGACCACCGCCACCCCTTTGGGCTGGATGGTCTCCATGATCGCTTCGGCGATCTGCTCCGTCAACTGCTCCTGTATCTGCATGCGGCGGGCAAAGACATCGACGACACGGGGGATCTTGGAGAGGCCGACGACTTTGCCGTCGGGGATGTAGGCGACATGCGCCCGGCCGATGATCGGCAGCAGGTGGTGTTCGCAGGTAGAGTAGAACTCCATATCCTTAATCAGGACCATCTCGTCGTTGGAGCTGCTGAACAGGGCAGACTCCAGGATCGCTTTTGGATCTTCCTGATAACCGCCATACATAAACTTGTACGCTTTATAGACCCGCTCGGGCGTTTTCATCAGGCCTTCGCGTGCAGGATCTTCCCCCACGCTTTGCATCATTGTTTTTACTGCCGCTTCAAATGCAGCCTGCTCTTCTGTTTTCAAGAAAAAACCTTGACGTAAATTTTCCTAAAACCTTACCACTAATTAGCTGAGGACGACATAATCGTCTCCTGTTAGGTCTTGAAACGGTCCAGCCCCTGGTTCAGCTCCGCGGTAAGTGCATTGACACTGTCAAACGCCTTGAGCGTCTCATCCATGCTTCTGGCGTTGTGCGTTGCGATATCTTTAACTTCGCTGATACGGTCGATCATGCCGCTGACACTCTTGTCGATCTCTGCCGAGGTCGCATAGGAGTGTTCCGTTGTCTGCGCCGCCGTCTCCATGACACCCGAGACCTGGATGATCTTCTCTTCCACCTCGTCAGCGGTGCGCGTCAGCTCCTGTACCTGTGCAGAGTTCTCGTTCATCTCCTGGGCACTGTCGCTGATAGCCTGAATAAGGATGTTGATGGTCGCATGGATCTCCGCAAGGCTCTTCTGCGTGCGTTCGGCCAGCTTTCTTACCTCGTCGGCCACGACAGCAAACCCTCTGCCGTGTTCTCCCGCACGCGCCGCCTCGATGGCGGCATTGAGTGCAAGCAGGTTGGTCTGGTCCGCGATATCGCTGATGACGGTCAGGATCTCTTTGACCTGGTCGGCATCGCTGCTCAGCTGGTTGAGCTTGCCAGCAAGCTCGACCTCACGCTCGCTGCTGGTCTGGATGTTCTGCGTCAGGTGCAGGATGTTGTTCTTCGCGTCTGCCAGCATCTTGTTGGCACCGATGATCTCCTCTTTGCTCTTCTCAAGCTCGTCCAGCGAACCGCTGATAGCCGTTTTGATGGCATGTCCGTCCTGTGCCGTCTGCCCCACCAGCTCCGCCTCGCGTTCAGACTCTTTGGCAATGATCTCGAACGTCTGCGTCAGCTCCTCTGCGACCGCGGCGTTTTCGCTTCCGGACTGCTTTCCTTTTGCGACCAGATCCTGCACCTGTTCCAGGAAACGGTCGATCGCCGCCGAGACAAGTGCGACCTCCCCCTTCCCGCCGATCCCTATACGCTTTGTCAGATCGCCTTCCCCGTCGGCAAGGTCTTCAGAGACACGGCGAAGGTGTGTCAACGTCGAAACGATACTCGCTGTCAGCCCCAGCCCCATAGCCAGACCGATGATAGAGATGATAACTCCCGATATGATGATAGCCGTCATACTGCCTGCGGCCGCGGCTTCCGCTTCTTCACTCGCTTCGACGACCTCTTCATGTACCGAAGCAGTAATGTGCTGGACCAGTGCGCTCATCTCATTTTCAAGCGCATCTATCCGGTCGTCGAAGGCGGCGAACGCCTCCGGACCCGAACGTTTCTCCACGGCTTCTATCAGTTTTACGCGGGTCCACTCCTCAAGCATATCGATCAAACCGACCAGCTTCTGCGAATCCGCTTTCTCCTCTGGCGTGTCGGCGAGTTCAAGAATACCTTTTTTCATTGCGTGCATCTCTTCGAAATACTTATCCATCGCCTCTTTGCGCTCAGGGTCGATGCCGCCCTCTTTATCGATGATGATATCCATCGCGTTGAGTACGATCTCCGTCTGCAGCTGCCTGAAATCTTTTAGCGCACCGATCTGTTCATACCGCTCAGCCTGCTGCTTTGAGGCTTCTGCCAACTCCTGTTCGGCCGAAACGGCATTGATTATAATGGCGAAGAGTGCCACAATGAACACCGCAACGATACTCAGGACCTTCTGCCTGATAGTAAACTTGATTTCCATGACCTTCCTTCGGCTTCTGTCCGCCCTGGGACGACAAGACAGGTATTGTAAAAAATTATCCTTAACAGTATACCTTTTGTTGCAGAATCTACCTATATTTCACGTATTATTTTTTAATCATCAGTTTTTCTTCAAGCGCCAGACACCCCTCTCTGAGTACATTGGTGAAGTATCATGGACTTCCAAGCACTTTTTTGCTAGAATTGCCAAAAATAATATCTTTAAAAGAAAAACTTTTGGATATAGAGAATCTTACTGATAGAAAAAGGGACCCAATGGAAATGAAGACTAACAAGAT
>JBFEWT010000092.1:0-9121 GCA_041546225.1 Sulfurimonadaceae bacterium | reverse complement strand
GCTGGCGTATTACCGTCCGGAGAAGATCAATATCGCGTCGTTTGGAAATATGCTGCCGCATGTTCACTGGCATATTACCGCACGTTTTAAAGAGGACAGTTATTTTCCGGAGCCGATGTGGGGGCCTAAGCAGCGAGAGGCAGATCTGAATCTGCCTTCATTTGAAATGTTCTGTTCGAGGGTTAAAGAGCGGTTAGTCGCGGTTTCGTGAACGGTTCGAACCGCCGTGACTGCGCCCGCCGCCGCCGTGACGACGACCGCCGCCGCCGTGACGACGACCGCCTTGACCGCGTCCGCCGTGACCGCCGCGGCGCTCAAGGTTCTGGAGGATCTGCTCAAGGCGTTTGGCAGGGATACCGATATTTGTCGGTCCTTTGACAGAGGTACGTTCGAGCAGGAGCGAGATCAGCTTGTAAGCGATCTGTGCCTGGTCGAAATCGTTTGAAAGCGCATCGAGTACGATATGCGCTTCATCATAGACATGCTGTTTTTCGATCTCGTGCAGCAGCTTGTCCAACTGAGACTTTTTGACGTCGTGGCTGCTCGGGATGTAAGCGTGCTCCATCGTCGTACCGACTTTGGACTTGATGCGCTGAAGCTCTTTGAACTCCATCGGAGTTACCAGTGTGATCGCAACCCCTTTGCGGCCTGCACGGCCCGTACGGCCGATACGATGTACATAGCTTTCAGGGTCAAACGGAATATGGTAGTTGAACACGTGTGTCACATCGTTAATATGGATACCGCGGGCAGCGACATCGGTAGCAACGAGTACGTCAATAGCATTGTCTTTAAGACCTTTTATGACGGACTCGCGCTGGCGCTGTTCCATATCGCCGTGAAGGCCTTTGGCACTGTATCCGACGGCAGAGAGGACATTGGAGAGGCGGTCTACCTCTTTTTTGGTACGACAGAAGACAACAGTCTTTTCTGTTTCTTCGGCATCGAGAAGACGAATGATCGCATCGTCGCGCTCATTCTCTTCGATGACATAGTACTGCTGTGCAATATCTTTGTTCGTAGTCTCATCTTTGGTGATGGAGATAAATTCCGGCTCAACAAGAATGCGGTTTGCAAGCTGCTTGATAGGGTCCGGCATCGTCGCAGAGAAGAGCAGTGTCTGGCGCTCTTGCGGCAGGTAGGTAAAGATCTCGTTGATATCGTCGAGGAAGCCCATGTCGAGCATCTCGTCCGCCTCGTCAAGAATGACTGAAGTCGGAGCGAAGTTTGGAAGCATGTCACGGCTGAGCATGTCAAGAAGACGGCCAGGAGTAGCGATGATGACCTGTGCGCCGCGCTCGATAAGACCGATCTGACGGTTGTATGAGCTGCCGCCGTATACGGTTACCGTACGGACACCGAGTTTTTTGCCATATTTGAAAAGCTCGTCGCTGACTTGATTTGCAAGTTCGCGTGTCGGTGTGATAATGAGTGCTTCAACGCCGCCGTTGAGGTGCAGGTTGTTAAGAACAGGAAGGCCGAATGCCGCTGTTTTACCAGTACCTGTATGTGCCTGACCGACAACGTCGCGCCCTTCAAGGATGACGGGGATCGCCATCTGCTGGATAGGACTCGGCTGCTTGAAACCTGCAAAGCGGATGCTCTGCATGATCTCTTTTTTAAGACCAAATGACTCAAATGTCGGCCCTTTGATCTCTAGTTCAACGTTTTCCACGTTTGTGTTTTCTTCGTTCATTTTCTCTCTTGGGAAAGGACACCGCTAAAAAATAAGTTACTGGGGTACAGAGGTTAGTTCTTAGAGGTGCCCTAATTAAATATGCGGAATTATACCGAGTTAAAGCTGTGATTAAGCCATGGTTTGTAAAGTAGTGGCACTTGCCGTTACAGATTCTTACGGAGTGAAACAGTTTATGCTTGCTGTTTCGGAATAAATCCCGCTGTGACATGGCATCTTGCAAGATAGGGACCCGCTTGTGGCAGAGTAAGTTATAATACGGTACTTAGGAGCGCATATGCAAGGTGAAGAACTGGTTTTGATCGCAGCGGGTTATGCCCTGCTGCTGGTGGCAATGGGGCTGCTGTGGCTGGCATCGCGGAAAAAAGAGCTGCTGCACAACGAACTGGCGCTGCAGCTGCAAAACGAGGCTGCGGCGCTGAGAGAAACGCTGCGGGAAAAAGAGGAAGAGATCGGCGACTACCGGGCGGGTTTTGACGCGCTTGTCGAACAGAAGAACCTGCTGGCACGCGATCACGCCGTATTGCAGAGCCGTTTTGACGAGGCCCGGCATTCGCATGAAGAGAAGATCAAGCTTCTCGAAGAGGCGAAGCAGAGTCTGAAAGTGCAGTTCGAGAACCTCGCCAACCAGATCTTTGAGCAGAAGTCAAAAAGTTTCGAGGAGACAAGCCAGAAGCGTCTTGACCTGCTGCTGAAGCCATTTCGCGAGCAGATCAGCCACTTCTCCAAGCTCAGCGAAGAGCGTTTTGTCAAGGAGTCCAATGACCGGACACTGCTGCAAAAAGAGATTTCGCTGCTCAAAAACCTGAACGAGCGTATCAGCGAAGATGCACTGAACCTTACCAAGGCGCTAAAAGGCGAGAACAAGACCCAGGGGAACTGGGGCGAGATCGTTTTGGAACGCATTCTCGAAGAGTCCGGACTGCGCGAGGGGAGCGAGTACGAAACGCAGGGGAGTTTTAAAGATGAGACGGGCAAGACGCTGCGCCCGGACGTCATCGTCCACCTGCCGCAGGAGAAAGATATCGTTATCGACTCCAAGGTCTCCCTCGTAGCATACGAAGCGTTTATGAAAGCGACGGAACCTGCCCAGAAAGAGCAGGCGCTCAAAGCGCATCTCGCGTCTATCTATGCGCATATCAAAGGGCTGAGCGAGAAGCGTTATGAAAAGCTTGAGGGGGTCAGAACGCTCGATTTTGTCCTGCTTTTCATGCCGATCGAAGGCGCCTTTTTGCTGGCGCTGGAGCAAGACAGCGAGTTCTTCAAAAAAGCGTATGAGCATAACATCATGGTCGTAGGACCCTCTACGTTGCTGGTGACGCTGCGTACCATCGAGCATATCTGGCGTACAGAACGGCAGGAGCAAAACGCGCAGGAGATCGTCCGTCAGGCGGAAGGGCTGTTGGACAAGTTCGCGGCGTTTGCCGAAGACATGAACAAGATCGGCACGCATATAGGGCGCACACAAAGCGCCTATGACGAGGCGATGAACAAACTCTCCAGCGGCAGGGGCAATCTTATCCGCCGTGCAGAGACGATGAAACAGCTCGGCCTCAAGCCCAAGAAAGCGATACCGATAAAAGACGATGAAGTCTACGAAGAGGAGTAGGCGCTTTTAAGAAAAAGGGCTAGTCGCAACGCTTCGTATTGAGTACCCCGTGCAAGACTCTCTCCCACACCCCATACCCCTCTTCACTCAGATGGACACCGTCGACCGTATAGGCCGGTTTCAGCGTGTTGTTATGCTCAGCCATCGCACCGTAAAGATCTACGTAGATAAACCCCTTCTGTTCCGCCTGAACCTGCAGCCAGCGGTTCAATGTGACGATCTCCTCATTGACACGCACGGTATAGGGTTCATCTATAACGGGAATGACGGAGAGTACGTAGCGCTGTGGGATGTGTGCAAGTTCATCAAGCAGGCGTGAATAGTTCTCTTTGACATATTCCAAAGGGGTGTGCTGCAGCAGGTCGTTGGTACCTATCATGAGGATAACGCGTTCGGGTCCGCTGGCAAGAGAGCGTTTCAGCCGGTAGAGCAGCCCGTCGGTCGTGTCGCCGGGTATGCCGTGGTTCTGGTGGGTTCCGACAACATCATCCCAGTCGTGCCATGCCGTAAGACTGTCGCCGAGCAGGAGTGTCCTCATGAGAGATTCAGGGGTGGGGCACTTTGACGTTCGAGTTCAGCAGCCAGCCGATGATGCCCATAAGGGCGATGACCGCTACGGCAGGGATGAGAGAGTAGATAAACCCCAGGTAGACGAGCCAGAGCAAGATGGCGCCCAGCGGCGTAGGGACGCCGGTGAAATATTTTGCCACTTCACCCTCTTCGGCGTTGATGTTAAAGTGGATAAGCCTGCGAAGCCCCGCGATGACGTAGCTGATGGAGAAGAGTGCCGCAACAAAGAGCATGATGCCATCGAGCGTGCTGTAGACCGCCTGAAAGATCAAAAAGACCGGGACCAGGACAAAGGAGAGAAAATCCGCAAAGGAGTCGAGCTGGATGCCGAACTCGTTGGAGAGCTTGTATTTACGGGCGATCTTGCCGTCGAAGATATCAAATGCCCCGCCTATCCACGCGAGGATGATGGCGACGAAAAAGTTGTTCTGCGTGATGAAGTAGGTCGCCATCAGCCCGGCCGAGATGTTGACCATCGTAAAGAGGTTCGCCAGGTTGAAGTGTGACGAAGCGTTAAAGAGAAAGTGCATTCATAACCTTTGATTGCGTGTGATGTGCAATTATAACAAAGGCGAGATTATTTCATAGCTACTATATTTCAATTTATATTCAAGTGGGGGGAGTAGAATTTAGATATACTTATTAAAAGTAATGTTTAAATGTTGTGGACAAAGGAAAAAAAGATGGTGTGGTTGAAGAATTTCAAGATTAAGTCTGTGCTGTTGACAATGGCGTTGATCGTCGGGTTGTTTTCGTTTATCAATGTCATGACGAACTATTTCTCGCTTAAAGACATAGAGACCTCTGTGACGACAGAACATGTCGAAGTACTGCCGCAGGCATTCAAGTTTATGGAACTCGATATCAACGTCATCCAGATACAGCAGTGGCTGACGGATATCTCTGCCACGCGCGGGGCCGAAGGCTATGATGACGGTTATGCCATGGCAGAGGAGTATTATCAAAAATCGCTCACGATCCTCGATGAGCTGATAGCCGACCACCGCAAGCGCGGCGAAGACGCGATAGGAAACGAGCTGCAGGCATTCAAGGGCGATCTGCAGGAGTACTATGTCATCGCTAAGCAGATGGCCGGACATTACATCAAGGATGGCCCGGAAGTAGGTAACGAGTGGATGGCCAAGGTGGACCCTTATGCGGAGAAGCTTTCCAGTCGGCTGAAGGGGTGGATCGAAGAGCATCTTGCAGAGGTGGGTGAGACCGCTGAGAGCATTATGAACAAATCACACGAAGTGAAAATACAGAACCTGCTTATCTCCACATTGCTCTTTATCCTGATCCTTGTCAGTTTCGGGGGGATCAACTATATCATCCACGACATCAAAAAGATCGTCGAGGCGCTTGACCATGCCGAGCAGCTTGATTTTAGACACAATGTAAAGGTAGACGGCTCAAACGAGATCTCGCAGATGGCCGGGTCGGTTTCCTCTCTCATAGAGACCTTGACACAGTTCATTCACGAGACGAAAGAGGCATCAAGAGAGACCGCCGCAATTTCACAGATGCTTTCGGAGACCTCGCTGGCCGTCGGACAGAATATCGAAGATGTCATGAGTAAGGCAAATACGACTGTTACCGAGACGGAGCAGGTCAGTGACGAAGTCACGGCTGCTATCGCTGATGCGATCGAGAGCAAAAAAGAGATTGTCGAAGCCAATGCAATGCTTGAAGAAGCAACGAAAGAGATCGTCCACCTGACAACGGAAGTGGAATCAACGGCAGGTATAGAGATCGAGATGGCTGAACGTATCCAGCAGCTAAGCGCTGATGCGGCGCAGGTGAAAGAGGTCCTGACCGTTATCTCCGATATTGCCGACCAGACGAACCTGCTTGCGCTTAACGCGGCTATTGAAGCGGCACGTGCAGGTGAACACGGGCGCGGCTTTGCGGTTGTTGCGGATGAGGTCAGAAAGCTTGCCGAACGCACCCAGAAAAGTCTGGTCGAGATCCAGGCGACCATCAATGTCATCGTGCAGGCGATTACCGATGCGAGCGATCAGATGGGGCATAACTCTGAAAACATAAAGATGCTCGCGGACATCTCCAGCAAAGTAGAGAGCGAGATCTCGCAGACCTCGAACATCATGCTTGCAGCGACCTCGGCAAGCGACAAGACGGTCAACGATTTTGAAAAGACGGGAAGAATGACGAAGTCCATCGCTACGGAGATCCACAGTGTCGGTGACGTGATCTCGGCAAATGCGCGCAGTATTGAAGAGCTTGCGACGACGGCAGAGCATCTGCATGATCTCTCGGTGAAGCTTGATACGCGGCTGGCTGAATTTAAAATCTAGCGCAAAAGCTATTAGCAAAAAATAATAGGACAATCGGTATCATTAAAGAATTTTTTCAAAGGGAGTCGAGATGATTGAAATGATGCTGATGGCACAGTTCGATACAGCAGCGGCCATAACGCCTGCAGTCAGCAAAGTCGCTGAGCCGGTAAAGCAAAAGAGTACGATAGACGCGATGTTTGAAGGAGTGCAGGCTTTTGGAAGCATCCGTGCGGCGTGGATAGACCATAACGCATATCTGGATAACCAGGATACGACGGCTACGGCGATCGGGGGCCGGTTCGGTTTTGATACGGCAGTATACAAGGGACTTCAGGTGCACGCGGCGGCGACTGCCGGCTTTAACGTCGGCGGGCTCAGCCCCGAACATACGAGTGCGAAGTTCAACCCGGAATACACGGGCGATAAAACCTCGTTCATCTATCTTTCGGAGGCGAGCATCGCCTATAGCAATGAACGTTTTGCATTGACGGCGGGACGTATCAGTATAGACACGCCATATGCCGACAGCGATGACATCCGCATGGCAGCCAACACATTTGAAGGTGCGGTTGCGGCGTTGCAGGCGCGTGACGACCTCTCTTTAACCGTGGCCTATCTGAACCGCTGGGCAGGGTTTGACTCCGCGGACGCTCAGCCGCAGGAGGAGTTTAAACCTCTCGTCAGCAGCGACAGCTACGGTGCACTCGCAGTAGCATTTTCCAAAAGCTTCGGGGAGTCATCTGAACTCTCTGTCTGGTATTACGATGTAGATAACCTTGCCAGCATTCTGTACGGCGAATATGCCGGCAGTAGTGCGCTAGCGGATGCTCTTGAACTGGAGTACGCCCTTCAGGCATCGGCAATGTCTGAACGTGCGGCTTCGGGTGTAAAAGGAGCGGTATACGGCGCAAGTGCGGCACTTGCGTACAAGGGACTGACGTTCAGCGGTGCCTATAACCGCGCAGATACCTTTGGTGCGGGTGTGCTGACCGATGGTTTCGGCGGCGGCCCATACATGACCTCGATGGATGAGATGACGCTTGGCGCACTCTCCGAGATGGCACCGGGTGAAACGCTCGGCAGTTATCTCTACGGTATGGGATACACGTTTGAAAAAGGTGCGCTTTCGGGCCTTGGCGTAGAGTATGCCCATGCCGAGTTTGAATCCGCCGACGCTACGGCAAAAGTACGCGAAGACAACCTTGTAGCGAGTTACGAGACCGGTGAACACTGGACACTCGAAGCGGTATATGCACAGTTCAATGACCTCCGTACCGCCGATGACCGTTTTGACAGAGCCTACATGAGAATCGACTACAACTTCTAACCTCTTCTTCTCTTATCCCATCTTTTACGGGTGGGATACATTCATATCTGCCTTTCTGCCTTTTTCTCCGTTGTGCACGCCTGTATGATGTTCCAAAGAGCTTCTCATAGCTACGCTGCAAGAGTTCCAATGCCATAGTTATGATATCTGCCTGCTGGCGCTTTTCAAGAGGATGAAGGTAGTGTAGTGTTGTGTTGTGGCGTTGACGACAGGAAAAAAGATAGAGATTTTTATGTATAAAGAGGATGATGTATCTATTCCCACAGCGGTGGGAATAGGGTTGAAATGATTTACTCTACTGGAGCAAATGCGGTACCGTTCGCAGTGTTGTAATCTGCAATAGCCTTATCAACAATCATGCGAAGATCTGAGTACACGACTTCCGCCAGAGTGCTGTATTCCAGGACCTGTGTTGCATTGATCTCGCCATTCTCATAGGCAGTTGCAACTGCACCTTCGAACAATGTATTAAACATAAAGTTAGGGCTGAGGAAACTGACGCCCAGTTTACTGGCATTCGCTTCATCTACGTAGACAGTTATCTCACAAGGCAGTGCTGTCAGGTATTCGTTACCCAGCATAGTCGCTTTAGGAGCATACTTCTCAGAACATGCTTCGATAACACGTACTCCAGGAATTGCGAGTGGTGCTTCACGACCTGATTTCCATTTTGAATCAGCGGAGAGGCCAGGAACCAGTGTGCTGGCAAAACCGGCCGTTCCACCCATCGTAGAAATGACTTTCTCTGCAATGGCGTTTGCATCACCACCAAGTGTAAGGGGGACACCTGCATTTGTATAGTGATAGACGACAGATGGACTGCGCAGTGCGATTTCATTATCGATTTCAGTCTGTGTGAATTTTGGTCCAAGTGCAGTGCGCTTTTCAGTATAGGCGATTGCGCCCTCTGGAAGTACAGGAGCTGATTCGACATTCGCATCTGCAAGCGCCGCTGCAGCAGTAACTACGGTACTGTCGTCAAGAGCAGTTAGGATCATCTCACGCAGTTCGCTCTTAACCGCTGCAGCCATCTCTGCCATGCTGCCGTCAGCATCGTCTACATCCGCAAAAAAGAGTCCAAAGATACCTTCGGCGTCAAGCATATCGATATAGACATTGGTGCCGTCGGAGTGTACAGAGACCTCACATGGAAGTGCCGAACCGTGGAAACGTCCTGTGTTGGTAGCCGCAGTTGCATAAGCGCCGTTACAGAATTCAATGATACGGCTTTTGCCCGTTTCAGCAATCGAGAGGTCTTTGCCCGGAATTTTCAAAAGGTCTTCGGCTACGTTCTAGGTTTTCATCAGTGGATTGGGATCACCGGGATTCGCTCCGGCAATGACCCAGTTTGAAGGGAAGGAGTGCGGTGCAGCACTCTCATCAACCATGGTCACATAAAGTGCGATTCTGTCAGCAATTCCTTCAACAGCACTCCAGTTGCCATCTAGAACAGCAACACGCTCATATGGAGAAACAGTTGTGACGGTATCGTCACTCTCACTACCACATCCGGTAATCAGTGTGGCAGCAGCTGCCATGCTTAGTGCGAACGCACCCAGTCTTTTCAAGTTCATTAAACACTCCTTGTAAATTGTAATTGACTAGTCTACGCGGGTTAATAT
>JBFEWT010000071.1:0-11110 GCA_041546225.1 Sulfurimonadaceae bacterium | reverse complement strand
TCCGGCATGAACCCTGCGCTCAAACGCTTCGTCGAATACAGCTTCGAGCGGGGTCTGACACCCTACTTCGTCTACGACGGCTTCGAAGGACTCATAGACAACCGCATCAAGATGGCGGGCTATAAAGACGTCGCCGGCATCATCAACCGCGGCGGCACCAAGATAGGTTCGGCGCGCTCGGTACGTTTTATGGAGCCCTATTTTCGCAACATAGCCGCGCAAAACCTGCTAAGCCACGGTATCGACAAGCTCGTCGTCCTCGGCGGCGACGGAAGCTTCCGCGGTATGGAGAAGTTCTACAAGGAGCATGGCGTTGCCTTTTGCGGCGTCCCATCCACCATTGACAACGATATTGCCGGCACCGACTACTGCCTCGGCGTCGATACGGCGCTCAACATCATCAAAGGTGCCATCGACGCCGTACGCGATACCGCCGCATCGTTCAAGCGGGCTTTTGTCATAGAGACCATGGGGCGCGACTGCGGCTATCTCGCACTCGTATCCGCCATCACCTCAGGGGCGGAACTCTGTCTTATCCCCGAACTGCCGTACGACCTCTCAGATATACAGAAGTGTTTTCGGCGCGAACTCGAGCAGGGACGGCGTTATTTTATCGCCGTCGTGGCAGAGGGGTATCAGCAGCCCTCCGAAGAGATCGCCGAATGGTTTAGTAAAAAAGTGGGCGTAGAGTCACGCGTTACGGTACTGGGTCACATTCAGCGCGGCGGCAATCCTACCGTCTACGATCGCGAGATGGCCTACCGTTTTGTCACCTGCGCGATCGACGGCATGCTTGAGGGGACCAACGACAGCGTGATCTGCTATACGCAGAGCCATTTCACCCATACCGACATCAACAGCGTCGCTAACGGCACCTATCAGATCGATCCCGAGCTGCTTCGCTTTGCCAAAAAGAGCTGTCACCTGTAATATCACTGTTTCAGTGCATGCAGTGCGGCGAGAAGCGTATCAAAGGCTTTCAGCTTCAGGCTTATCCCGCCAATATCAAATGCCCCGATCAGTTCAAAAAGCTCCGCTGCATACTCACGCAATACGGCAACATCATACGTCTCTGCGACCTTCGCAACCTCTTTTGCAAATGCTTCGATATCGGAGAAATTATTACGCTCACGGGCCAAAGCCAACTGTGCAGAGACAGGTCCGTCAAGCACTTCAAGGATCTGCGGCAATGCTTCAAGCGCAGGTTCGGTGAGCGTAATCTCTTCTTTACTCTGCGAAGTCTCGTGAAGCGTAGTATGCGGCAAAAACCGTGCAAGCATCTCGAAGAGCTCCGACCGCAATACCGGTTTGCGCAGGTAGCCCATAAAATGTTCGCGTTTGCTCCGCTCATATTCATCTTCCATCACCGAAGCCGTAAGCGCGACGATCGGCACATCACTGAAACTCCTGATCTCCCGTGCGGCCGTATAACCGTCCATCTCCGGCATGCGGATATCCATCAGGACCAGGTCGATCGCATGTTCTTTCATCATGTTGACCGCTTCGATGCCGTTAGCTGCTTCAAAATAACGGATCGGCGTGGAAACGAAGTTTTCCTTCACAAGTTTGCGGTTGTTCTCGACATCATCGACGATAAGCACCACCGCTTCTTCAAAACGGATCGCGTGGGGATTGAACTGCTGCTTTTTATCTTCGTTTTCAGCTTCCACCGAAGCTACGTCAACATCATGAAGCTTCAGGGTAAAACAGGTTCCCTCGCCATAGGTGCTCTCTACCGAGATCTCTCCGTCCATCATCTCGGTAAGACGCTTGCTGATCGCCAGCCCCAGGCCGGTACCGCCATACTTACGGGTACTCTGCCCCTCCTGCTGCTCAAAGAGGTTAAAAATCGTATCCTGCTGGTCTGCCGGGATGCCCACCCCGGTATCTTCGACGCTCAGAAGAAGGTCTATCTTGCTTTCGCTGGTACGTTCATTCGCCTTTTGCGCTTTCAGACGCACATAGCCCTCCTCGGTAAACTTAACGGCGTTGCCTATGAGGTTAAAGAGGATCTGGCGTATCCGAACCCCGTCGAGAAGTACTGAAGTGGGAATGCTGCTGTCGATATCGATGACAAGGTCAAGCCCTTTATTGCGTATGTTCATCGTAAAGACATTGCCCACTTCGACCAGAAGTTCATGCATATTGACAGGCGTCTTTTCCACTTTCATCTTGCCTGCTTCGATCTTGGAGAGGTCCAGAACATCATTGATCAGCATCAGCAAGGTATTGCCCGCCGAGTGGATCGTCTTGACAAAAGATTGAAGCCGCGGTTCTTTTATCTGTTCCTCAAGCAGTTCCGTAAAACCGAGGATGGCGTTCATAGGGGTACGTATCTCATGGCTCATATTGGCAAGGAATTCCGATTTTGCCCGGTTGGCGGCCTCGGCACTTTCCTTCGCCTGATGCAGCGCCGCTTCGATCTCTTTGCGTTCGCTGATATCGATCATGATCCCGATGATACCGTCAAACGCATCATTATCGTCATACAAGACCTCTTTATAGTAGATGACATCCTTGCTGTTGCCGTTGCTGTCCTCTATAACCGTCTCGAACATCCGATCCTGTTCCTGCATCGGATGAGCCTGTATACCCTCATGTATCTTTCCGAACGCGTCGGGCCACAACTCCTCATCTTTGCGGCCGAGCACATCATCGCTTTGCAGCCCCATCATCGTACTGAAAGCCTGGTTCACTTTACGGTATTTCAGATCACGGTCAATATAAAAGAACGGGGTAGGAAGCGTCTGGATTATTTTCTCATTCAGATGAAGCGTGCGGTTCAGACTGCTTTGCAAAGCACGGTTCTTCTCCTCAATCGTAGAGAGCATCTGGCTGAACGCATCGGATAAGATACCCACCTCGTCATTGCTGCGCTTTAGCGGGCGAAGCGAGTAGTCTTCCTCTTGATGCACTTTTTGCGCGAGCTGTGTCAGCGACAGAATCGGGTTGGAGATAATCGACTGCAGTTTGATGGCAAGCAGGTAACTCAACAGTGCCACCAAAGCGATCAACAGGAGGCTCAGCTGCAAGAACTGGTTCAAACGTGCATCGAGTTCATGCAGATGACCCCGAATCATCAGGGTGGCGATCTGTTCGTGTTCCATGATCACAGGGATGGCCGTCACAATGGTGTCGTCAATAAAACGGCTGCCATCCCACTCCGGGAACGCTGCGTCTACCAGATCACTGTTGTCGCGTACATAATGGCTCAGGACAGAGCGGTCAGGGGCAAACACAACCGCGTCCATGATCTCCTCCGATGCCATCAGCGAATAGAGGTTTTCACGAATGACCTCTTCATCATTGAACAAGATCGCCGCGACACTCCTGTCTGCGATGACCTGTGCGAGGATCTCCAGTTTTGCGGCGATGGTCTGTTTATAGGAGTAGCGGTCATGGATGACATAGGCACTTCCCAGTATACTCAGCCCCGCTACGGAAAGGCCCATCATCATGGCGATCAGTTTAGCACGGATATTTCTCAGCATCACTCTACTCCGTCGGCTTCAACAAGCGTTGCTATCTCAAGCAGTTTTGAACTGAACTGCAGCCCTTTTGCCCTTCCCTCTTCAAGGTTGATAAGCATGCGCAAACGGTTTTTTACAGTAACCAGTGCGACAACACCCCCCGCCTGCGAAAACGAAGGGCGATCACTTACCGTCAGGACGGGCTGCCGCGAAACATGTTTCATCAAACCTTTGAACGCCTTTTTGTCCATGTCTCCTATAAACAGCAGCTGGCATCCGGCCGCGTCCTCCGCCTTTTTCACCCTCTGAACCGTAATACGACGCCCGTTCACCACTTTTCCCTCAAGTTCGCCGAGATAGTGCAGCAGCGCTTTATTGGCCTTTATGGCACCGATGACCAGCGGCGCATCGGGTGCGGAAAATGCCTGTTCGGGCCAGTTGACGAACTTGCTTATATGATAAACGTACGCTGCTTTCAACTGATAGCCGCCCTCTTGTGCGGCGTAAAGCCCTGAGCAGACAAAGAGTATGACCGGTATGAGTACTTTCAATCTGGGTATCGGCATCACATTAAAACCTGTACTGCAGTTTTGCGAACAGTGAACGCTGCGGCTGGCGGTAGCGCTCAACTGGACGGTTTGAACTATGATAGTAGACCGTATCGGCGGCATTGCGCAGCTGCAGGTAGAGCGCCCACGGCCGCATGCCGTAATAGGCCAGCTGTATATGCCCCAGCAGCGCATCGTCTATCGTGTCATCCCCGGTTGCCGTTATGATGACGGGGTTGGATCTCTCCCCTATATAGTTCAAACGCAGCGAAGCCTCAACATCTTTTACAAACATCCATGAGAGGCCCGCATTTGCCATGTGCCTGGCAATCTCGTCAATAGCATGCCCTTCATCATCCGCAGAGAGCGTGTAGGTGTAATTGGCATAGGCATGCCACTGTTCACTGCGGTAGCGCATATCCACTTCAAAACCGCGCGTTACGACTTTCCCCGTATTGGTCCAGCGGTTTAGCACGGAATCGAGTACCAGTTTGTCCGCAACGGAGTTATAATAGAGGCTCAACGACGCCGCAAATGCCTTGCTGAAGAGATATTCTGCCGCCGCCTCTGCAGAGCGCATCTTTTCAGGTTTAAGATCAGGGTTTCCCGTACCGAAGTTATAGTCCCACGGACGCGGTGCCCTGAAAGCCTCGGAATAGAGCAAACGCGTGGTCAGGGGTCTGCTGTTATATACCAGCGAAGCCCTTGGCGTATAGACCTCACCGTAACTGTCACTGTTATCATAACGGACACCGGCTGCGAGGCTTAACGAGGAGGTCACCTCATGGTTCGTCTGAAGATAGGAGCTGAAGAGGCGGCTTTTTATTTTATCCGGCGTATCCGGCGAAGGCGGTGCTTCTGCGGCATCACTGCTGTAACTGTAGCTGAATGCCTCGGAAAGGTCTTCATACTCCAGCAAAGCACCCAGCGTCAGGCGCTGACCCGCATAGAACTCGTAATCGATCTGCTCTTCGACGCCCCACAGCGAGTTGGGACGGTAGTACCCGACCTGCATTCCCGGTGCCGGCGCATCTTTAATATACCCTATCGTATCGTCCTGCACGGTCGTATCGCGGTAGTACACAAGCGATTTCAGATAGAGCGTCGGCGAAAACGCATAGGTATGGCGCAGCCAGGTGTTCAAGAAGGTGATATGCCAGAGTGTCCCGCTATCCGTATAGTCGGTACCCGTGCTCTTGTAGTTGGTCGTACGTGATGCCTGCTTGTCCTGATAGAGCACCCCCGCCTGCCAGTCACCGTACTTTATGCGGCCTTCAAGCGCGTAACTGTTTTCAAAGTTCTCCATAGCTTCGCCCCAGTTATCATCGCCCTCTTCCCCGCCGAGCTCCGCTTTGTCACTGCGCATGTAGCGTCCCGAGAGCGTCACGCCCAGATCTTTTTCAGCATCGTAATAGCCGGTACGAAAATCCCCAAGCGCGGTGTCAAAACTCCCGAACCCGCCGCTCGCGGAAGAGTTTTTCTTGGACGCATAGAGTTCCGGGCTGTTCGTGATGATGTTGACGATGCCTGAAACCGCATTGGTCCCGTAGAGTACGGATGATGGGCCATAGACGACTTCGATGCGCTTGACGTTTTCGAGGTTGTACTGCATCCCGCCATAAAAACCGCCGGAGTTGATCTCGTTTATCTCAACGCCGTCGACCATCAGCAGTATCAGGTTGTTTTGCGATGGCAGGCCGCGCATAAACGTATAGGTGTTAAAACCGTTGATGTTTCTGAACTGAAAACCGGGAAGGTCACCTAAGGCTTCTTCAAGTGTCAGATAACCGTAACGGCGTATATCTTCAGCCGTTATGACCCGTATGGTCGCCGGGACTTTGGAAAGGGGCGTCAGCGTCTTCGTTGCGGTAACGACGGGCATCTCCTGCAGTTCGTCCAGACTCATATTCAGCAGTTCGTCCATGGTATCACTCCCGTGAAGCAGTGAAGCGGTACAGATGATCGCACCGGCGGCATAACGTAAGAGCGGCATACAAGATCCTTTCAGGTGAAGAGATTTACATATTCTTGATGGCAATGAATTCATCGACGTGTTCAAGGAAGATATCTACCAGCAGGGGGTCGAAATGCAGACCACGCTGCTCTTTGATATAGTCGACGGCGCGTTCGACGCTCCACGCTTCTTTGTACTCGCGTTTATGTGTCAGGGCATCAAACACGTCCGCAACGGCGACGATACGTCCGTAAAGGTGGATCTCCTCGCCGCCAAGGGCCTGCGGATAGCCCGTACCGTCCCACTTTTCATGGTGCTGCATGGCGATCACGTCCGCAGCTTTAAGAATATGGCGCTGCGAGTGGCGCAGAAACTCATGTCCTTTGGTCGTATGTGTCTTCATGATCTCAAACTCGTTGGCATCGAGTTTTCCCGGCTTATGCAGGATCTCACGGGAAATAGAGATCTTTCCTATATCGTGCATCGGTGCGGCATGGGCGATCGTCTCTTCATCTTCTTTATCAAGGCTGGGATGATAATGGGCCAGAAGACGGGAGTACTCGGCCACTCGGCGTATATGTTTTCCGGTCTCGTCCGAACTTGACTCCATCAGCCCCGTCAGCAGATAGATGATCTCTTTCTGGTTTTCCTCAAGCTCGGTGAGCAGCCTTTTTTCCTGATGATCGATTTTGGCCTGCAGCTCGATATTGTGATGGCGCAGTGTTTCTTTCGCCATATAAAGTTCAAGATGGTTTTTCACGCGCATCAATAGTTCATTCGCGTGAAACGGTTTGATGAGATAGTCGGCCGCACCCGAGTTAAACCCCTCGCTGATAGCATCCGCATCCGTTTTTGCCGTCAGGAAAATAACGGGAATATTTTTAAGCCTCTCTATCTTTTTCATCACCTTGCAGACTTCAAAACCGGTAATACCGGGCATCATGACATCCAGCAGTACAATATCAAAATGCTGTTTCTCCATCAGCTCAAGCGCCTCGTTCCCGCTGGTGGCAAAAGAGAAGTTGTAGCCGTCCTCTTTTAAAATGTTCATGGCCACCTGAATATTGTCAATCACATCGTCGACAATCAATACATGATAAGAGAGATCCATTACTTATTTCCCATACTTATATTATTAAACTGTATTGTAACACATCAATCAGCCAAAATTTAACAAATAACAATAATAAAGTATGTTATAGTCTATGCAGTATAATTTTCCATGATAGAGATACAGGGTGACTTATGAACGTTTCCGATCAGCTCATTTTAATTGTTGACGATGTCAGCGAAAACATTCAGGTGGCCTTGAATGTGTTAAAACCCCTGAACACGTCGCTCTCCTTCGCACGAAGCGGGGAAGAAGCGCTCAACGTCATCAAAAGCCGCAAACCCAATCTTATCCTTCTGGATGTCATGATGCCCAATATAGACGGTTTCACCTTGTGCAAACAGTTGAAATCCGACTTTTTATACAATGAGATCCCCATCATATTCCTGACGGCGAAACGGGATATCGAAGATATCGTCAAAGGGTTTGAGTACGGCGCCATCGACTACATCACCAAACCCTTCAACAAACGCGAACTCTTCGTCCGGGTCAAGACCCACCTGCAGAACATCGTCTCGCAAGAACGGCTAAAAAAACAGATACAGCACCTGCTTAAAGAGCGTGACGAGCTCAAGCTGCTGCTTATACAGCAGTCGAAAATGGCTTCGCTGGGTGAGATGCTCTCCTCCATCACCCACCAGTGGAAACAGCCGCTCAACGTCATCTCGATGAATACCGCGACCGGAAAGATCAAAGAGATGATGAAAGAGAACCCGGACCTCAACCTTCTAGAACATTTTGAGAACATAGAACAGCAGATCAACTTCATGGTCACGACCATGCATGATTTCAAAAACTTTTTTCAGCCGGAACAGAATAAGCAGACGTTTTCACTCATCGAAAGCAGCTATGAGCTGATAAACCTTTTTTCAAAAAATTTCGTCAACAACAACATCATCCTCAATCTTCAAAGCGTCGACGGCATCAACGTCGAAGTCTTCGGCTTTGAAAACATGTACAAACAGGCCCTTATAAACATTGTCGGCAATGCCGCAGACGCTATTGCAGAAGCCGGCTCGGATAATCGCAACATCGATATTCTCTGCGACAGGGACGATCACTACGGCATCGTCACTATCACAAACTACGCGGGCAGGATTCCCGACAAGATCATCGGCAAGATCTTCGACCAGTTTTTCAGCACAAAAGAGAGCGAAGGTACCGGTATCGGTCTTTCCATGGCCAAGCAGATCGTCGAAGAGCTGCAGGGAGGTTCGCTCAGCGTCAAAAACATCGATGACGGTGTAAGGTTTACCATCAAACTTCCGCTTACAGAGAACGAACCCGTATTAACGCAAAAGGTGCCGGCTGAAGATACAAAAGCATTCTCGTAATACTTCTTGGTTTTTGCAAATATATCCGCCGCCGTTCTCTCAGTATTAAGCCGTTATAATACCTGTTAATCTTATGTCAAGTGATCACAATGTCCACTACGCCTTATCCCGATATTTTTGACGAACTAAAAGCGCAGGTACGCGATGCCGGCCTGCTGGAGCGTGTTCCCGTACGCGGTTCTCTCGAGATGGCAGCGATCATCGTTTCGCTGCTTGTCGCATTTTTTACCATAGAGCTCTGGAACCCGTTCGCTCTTGGCCTCTTCATGACCGTCATCTTTACCCGCGCCGTCTTTGTCTCCCACGACATCCTGCACCGCCAGTACTTCAAAGACAAAACGCTCTCCATGCGTCTGAGCTACCCTTTTTCAGCCCTCATTCTGAGCAACTCATCGTCATGGTGGGACTACAAGCACAATGTCAACCACCACACCTACTGCAACATCGTGGAAAAAGATGAGGACATCCGTGCACTCGACGGTGCCTTTACGCCGAACAACAGGGGCAACAGCCCGTTCATCAAGCGTTATAAACACATCATCTTCTGGGGTTCGATGTTCTTTATGTACCCGGCATTCATCGCCCAGTCATACAACTTTGTGCTGAAGCGCAAACTCTACGGCGAACTCTTTTTGATGCTGCTGCACTGGCCGCTCATCTGGGGAACTGTTTTTTACATGCTGCCGTTTTACGATGCGCTCACTGTACTGCTGACGCTTAACCTGACCCTCTCCCCGTGGCTGGCTTTCGGATTTATCACCAACCACCTCGGCTGCGAAGTGTTCGACTATGAGCAGGGCAAGGAGCTCTCATGGATGGAGCTGCAGATGCGCGGCAGCCGTTCGCTCAAAGGGGGCTGGTTCGTCCACTGGTTCTACGGCGGTCTCAATACCCAGATAGAGCATCACCTCTTTCCAAAAGCACCGCGTTTTCACCTCCTGAAAGTTCAAAAGATGACCCGTGAGTTCGCACAAAAACACGGCATCCCCTACTTTGAGACCACACCTCTTGAGGCCTATGCACAGATAGACAAGGCACTCGAAGCGTACTGAGAAAGGCAGTATTTCTGCCCTGCCAACGCTGTTGCAGACCCGCCATTGTCACATGGTGCCTGCTCCCCTCTTTTCAAATATCACATTAATTAGACACATGATATAACCCATACAAATACCGTTGTTTTTTTGTTTACTATCCTCTCCTAGAATTCCGCCGAAATCATATGATTATCAATTGCCTTACATAAATTTTTAATAGGAGTTCCCTATGTTCAAACACGTTATGCTGCTCGTCGGAGTAATCAAAATCCTAATGGTAAGTGTTGCTGTCATCTTTATCGGCAACGCTATGGCAGATATATAGACTCTCTCTTTTAGAAAGCACTGCTCACGCAGTGTCTTTCCACACGCTCCACATTCCCTTTCTGACTCCATGCGCATTAATTTTCGATACTATGTTACTCAACAAGGATAACAAGGTTTATGCATACTACATTCACAAATGCTTTTCAGCCTGCGGCAGGACTGCATAACAGACATCTTCAGACCCTCTTCCCCGCCCTTTTAAGAGAACAGCCCCGTCCGGCCGTTGAGCGTGAATGTTTTGAACTCGGCGATGGCGATTTCGTGGATTGTTTCTGGCACAACAGACCCGAGCCCGGTGCCGACACACCTATAGCGGTACTCTTTCACGGTCTTGCCGGCTCCTTTGAATCGCCCTATATCCAAGGCATCATGCAGGCCCTCGCAGCCGAAAACATAAGCTCCGTATTGATGCATTTCAGAGGCTGCTCGGGCAGACCTAACCGTTTGCCGCGCTCCTACCACAGCGGTGACACGGCAGATGCCAGGGCATGGCTTGAGCATCTAAAAAAACGTTACCCGCAAAGCCCGCTCTTCGCCGTTGGCTACTCGCTAGGCGGAAACATGCTGCTGAAACTGCTGGGAGAGTGGGGTGACGCTTCGCCTCTGCGCGCTGCACTCAGCGTCTCGGCCCCCATGCAGCTCGAAGTGTGCGCCGACAGGATGAACAGGGGGTTTTCAAAGCTTTACCAACGCCATCTTATGAAGGAGCTCAAAGCTTCCCTTCTGCAAAAGTTCAGAAGCCATGAGATGCGATCGCTTATAGGTATAAACGAAAACGGCGTCAAAAAGATGGTCAGTTTCTGGGAGTTCGATGATATCTATACCGGGCCGATACACGGTTTCGGCTCAGCAAGCGAATATTATGAAAAGTGCAGTGCAAAGCAGTTTTTAAAAAAGATAACGACCGATACACTCATACTGCATGCACTCGACGACCCGTTCATGACACCGGAGGTATTGCCGCACAAAGAGGAGCTGCCTTCCTGTGTAAGACTTGAGCTCTCAGCGCACGGAGGGCATGTCGGTTTTGTCGGCGGCAGCCTCTGGAAACCGCATTATTGGCTCGAAGAGCGTATTACATACTACTTCAAACAGAGACTATAGCGAAAGCACCGCATTCACCCGCTGAACAGTGTCGCGCTTACTCAGGCTCAGACGGACGATGGCATCTTCGTTCGCAGTAAGCGAATGCACCACGTTCGGCTCAAGCGCGATGATGTCACCCGCTTTCATGGATACCGTCTCATCAGGCAGACCGAACGCGATGGAACCCTGCAGGACCATCACGGTAATAGGAAAAGCTGTCTTATGCTCTTTCATCACCTGCGAAGC